>NZ_JBHIOG010000075.1:0-44997 GCF_042195435.1 Bartonella sp. CL162QHHD | reverse complement strand
TCCCGCAAAGATTGCGGACCATGAAATGGGTGTGTGAAAGAGTGAATATTTTTCTTCTAGAGATGTTTCTCCTAAAAAATTCGTCTCAAATGGTGTGTTTTCAGGAATGCGAGTTTCCATGTTTTATCTCCTTGAATATGCTGGAGATACAATGCCTTTTTGCAAATTATGTTCCAAAAGGGATAAAGAGCCGCTAAAAAGGAATAGGAAAGATCTAAAGTTAAGATCGAGATCATCATGGTGGGGCATTTTCTTTTGAAACTTTTGTTTAAAACGCGTTCATAGAGAGTTTTTGTTGATCATAAAAAAGGGTGTGAAAACGACAAGGTACGCCTATAGGGCTTTATGAGGTCATAATAATATGGATGCTTTTTTGTTTATATTCTTTCATAAATTTGAATTTTTATCTCATGACAACGTCTTGGTCGATAAACATATGATAAGCGTTACGAATGGGAATATATTTATGTTTCATAAATAAAAGCACATTTTGTATAGAGAGCTCTTTCTTTGTGTTTTCGCTATTGTATTCTTTTGACAAATGGTTTTCTTTTTGATTGTATCAAAAAGTTTAAAGAGAGACCTTGTTAGGATATAAAATGTTTCGTTCAACTTTTTTTAAAAATCGTGAAATCTATGGACCTCTTTGTATTGGCTTTGATCCGAGCCATAAAGTTTTGCAATCGTGGAAACTAAGCTTTGATTATAAAGGTCTAAAAGATTTTTGTGATATCCTCTTAACAGCGGTTGTGGGTAAAGTGGGGATTATAAAGCCGCAAGTCGCATTTTTTGAATTATATGGTGTGGAAGGTCTTCAAGCTCTCAAAGAACTGATTGAAAATGCACACGAACAAGGCATATTGGTTCTGGCGGATGTAAAGAGGGGAGATATTGGCTCTACTGCTGAAGCCTATGGTAAAGCTTGGCTGGGTCCAAGCAGTGCGTTCAAAGCTGATGCCATCACAGTTAATCCTTTTTTGGGTTTTGATGCTCTTATTCCTCTGATAAAGGTTGCAGAAGAAACAGGAGCAGGAGTTTTTGTGGTTGTTCAATCCTCTAATCCAGAGGGAAAACAAATACGAAATGCGCTTATTGGTGATCAGACACTCTCTCTTCATCTAGCACAGTGTATTTGTGATTATAATTCTCAGTCTCCGGTTCTCCATCATAATATTGGTCCCATAGGTGCGGTTATAGGAGCGACATTAGGATCTGAATCAAAAGACACAATCGAGCAGTTAAACAATAGTCTGTTTCTCGTTCCGGGTATTGGCGCCCAAGGTGGAACAATGACACAATTAGCAAATCAATTTCCACAAAGACTTTGGCAGAATGTTATTCCCTCTGTATCACGCTCTATTACAGATGTTGGACGAAATATTGTTGATTTAAAAAATGTTATCAATCATTTTGCAGAACAAGCGCAAAGCACACTGATGTCTTGAGGATTTTTGCATCTGTAATAAATCTGAAGAATTTTGAGAGGGAGGGCTTTTGAGGGGGATGTTTCCGATTTATCCAGAATCAACAGTTGCTTTGTGGTTTCGTTCAAAAAGCGCGGATGTCTTTTCATTGAATGTTAAGCGGGCATTTCATGTTGAGCGGGAGGCTATGTTCCTATTGAAAGTACAAATATTTTCAGTAGATTGCCTTAAGGGTAAGGGTTTACATCCTTCAAAAGCAAAAGCTTATGCATATTGTTACCAGTTTCCAGTTGATAAAGTTATTGCAGCGTTTGTTTCTATAAGATAGACACACGTTATCGGTGAATATATATATTGTTGTTAGAGAAAAACATGTCATCAAAACAAGAAAAAACCAAAGCCCGTTTACCCCGTGGTTTTGTGGATCGTACAAGTGCACAGTTGTATGCAACTGAAACAATGATTGCGCAAATTCGTGAAGTTTATGAACTTTACGGTTTTGAAGCACTAGAAACTCCAATTTTTGAATATACAGATGTGCTGGGTAAGTTTTTACCGGATTCAGATCGTCCAAATGCGGGCGTTTTTTCGCTACAAGATGATGATGAGCAATGGATGTCTTTGCGCTATGATCTTACCGCGCCTCTTGCTCGTTATTTTGCCGAGAATTTTGAAGTTTTGCCAAAGCCTTATCGCAGTTATCGTCTTGGCTTTGTTTTTCGCAATGAAAAACCAGGTCCAGGGCGGTTTCGGCAATTTATGCAGTTTGATGCGGATATTGTTGGAACACCAACGGTTGCAGCTGATGCCGAAATTTGCATGATGGCAGCCGATAGTTTGGAAAAACTAGGGTTTCAGCATCATGAATATGCCATTCGTCTGAACAACAGAAAAATTCTCGATTGCGTTTTAGAGAAAATTGGTTTGGGGGGAAATGAGCAGGCTGAAAAGCGCTTAACTGTCTTAAGAGCAATTGATAAACTGGATAAATTTGGTTCTGAAGGGGTGCGTTTGCTTTTGGGAAAAGGGCGTTTGGATGAAAGTGGTGACTTTACAAAAGGGGCGGAGCTTAAGGATAAAGAGATTGAGTGTATTCTTACCTTAACTGTTGCTGGAGCTGAAACAGCAGAAGAAACGCTTGAGGTTCTTAAAGAAGTGGTTGGTGATCATGTTCAAGGGCGTGAGGGAATTCGTGAGCTTGAGGAAATGCAAGCAATTTTTGTCGCAAATGGCATTCAGAATCGTATCAAGATTGATCCATCGGTGGTGCGTGGACTGGATTATTATACAGGTCCTGTTTTTGAGGCTACGTTGCTTTTTGATGTTTTCAATGATGATGGGCAGAAAGTTGTTTTTGGCTCCGTTGGTGGTGGTGGGCGCTATGATGGATTGGTGGCACGCTTTCGTGGTGAAAACATTCCAGCAACAGGTTTTTCAATCGGGGTCTCACGCTTGATCGCTGCTTTGCAAAATCTTGGAAAGTTGCCTATGAAAGAGTCAACAGGGCCGGTTGTTGTGCTGATGATGGATAAAGAGCCAGAGGCGGTTGCTGGTTATCAAAAAATGGTGATGCAGTTGCGTGGTGCCGGAATTCGTGCTGAGCTCTATTTGGGGGCATCGGGGATAAAAGCGCAGATGAAATATGCAGATCGACGCCAAGCGCCTTGTGTGGTTATCCAAGGCTCACAAGAACGTGAGAGTGGAAAAATACAGATCAAAGATTTGATTGAAGGGGCGCGGTTATCTCATGAAATTAAGGATAATCAAACATGGCGTGAAAGTCGACCAGCACAAGTGACGGTTGATGAAGATCAATTGGTCAAAACGGTACAGGATATTTTAGCAGCCCAAAAATGATAATGGTAAAAGTCTTTATACAAGTGATTGTTCGAAATATTTTGGAAATTTGAAACTCAATTTTTTAAATTTGTACTTTGCTCGTTTACACGTGCTGACGCACGCGTTCAAAATCGAGTTTTTGGAGTGCGTGCGGAATAAAAGAGAGATTTTTAAAGAGGTAAATAAGCGCTATTTGCTATAAAATGTGCCCTTCTGAGGATGCGATGATAATGCGTTAAAATGAGCAAAAAAATTTTAACGAAGAAAAAACTCTGAGAAAATTAAAGGGTTTTACGTAACGCTTCTGCAAAAGTTTATAAAAATATTGACAAGTTCATATTGGCTTCATCTTTGAATTCTCATCTATGAGTATCAAATCCTTTGATGTTCTCTTCTTGGACATTACAAAATCTAGTCTTATTGCAAAAGGAGGGAGAACTAGAGCGTTTTATCCTAAAAGACTTTTTAAGCTTCAAAAAACAATGGAATGACTTAAATCGAACAATTTTTTACAGGAGCATGTTTGGATGAATTGTCAGCTGCCATAATGGTAACTTACTGATAATATGTATTATTTCATAAAATCAACTCTTTAATGGAGAAATGAAAATGGTCCAATATGATTTTACTCTGCTCTATGAACGAAATCCCTTTATTCTTGAAAGACCTGAGAATATTGGAAAGTCATTTAAACTTCCTCCTTCAAATTTCGGATTTGAAGATCTTCCGCAAATTACCTTTTCAGGCGCCTCGTCATGTCGGCGTATGATTTTTGGGCTATCATTTAGTGGTATGAAAGCATTTTTTGTGATGTTGTGGCAGGTAGGGAAAATGTTAGATGAGGGGGATGATGTGGATTTATGGTTTGATCAGATAACATTGGATCATGATATTCTTGAGGAATTTTTGACTTGCGATCTTTCAATTCAAGAACCAGAATATCTTAATTTTGAAAGTTTTAAAGAAGGTATCAAAGAATTAGAAAAGAATAAAATTGTAGCGAAGGGTACAAAAAAAGATTGTTATTTCATCAATCCAGATATTTTTGGTCTTCCTGAATGTGATGAAGATTTTGAGTTCGATGAAGAGGAAGAGATAGAAGCACACTTTACGGTAGAATACCCGAATAAACAACTCCTTTAACCGTTTTTCTCTTAGAGAAAAATAAAAGCTTAGAATAAATGGCTATGAGAACAGCAATGAGTCTGTTTATGGTATGTGAATTGGAATGTTTGCGGGATCTGTTTTGATTTAATATTCTCCATGAATGGTTCTTTATGCAGAGCAGTTTTTATGCCATATTTTCTTCTTTTTATGAGACATAAGTTAATTTGAATTGTGCACCTCTTCAAACAAATGTTTGATCTGTATTTTCTTTCTTGATACTTTTGTAAACTTTGCAGTAATGATGTTCATAGCTCTTGTATTTTGGCGCGTTTACGAGAGGTATTTTTACTCTTTTTAATCGTTTATTCATATGCCAATCCCACTTGCTAATGAGCAAGAAAATAGTTTTAAGGGATTCAATATAAGAAGGGATAAAATAAAACAATTTTATGATATTCGGCTCCTCTCATTCAATATGCAAAATTATAAATTATCTTTATAAATCAAAGTATTGTTCGATACAAAGTTTTTCTCAGTATGAGAAATTTAGCATTGATCTTGCATATTTCATCAATACGTTAGTCCTTGATGTTTCTGAGAGAGTTTTGCATGAATTTGCGCATTTGGCAATTGCATCCCCATTTTTTGATAGCGTGCAACAGCTTTTAACTCTTTGATTTTTTAGCCCCACAACGGATCCAGATTTTTCATCAGCAATTTTTCAAACTTTTTCAAAGCAGTTAAAGCATGAAATATTTATTGAAAAAATTATTGCTGTAATATTTTCTCACAGAAGGCGCACAATCAACTTATCGTGTCTGTTTTCACGAATAGATGTTGTAAAAAGTAAACGACACAAATCTTCCTCCTCAGGAAATTTGTGTCGTAAAATTTTGTTTAAATAGACGATTGGGGGAATTAGCTTTTCAAGGCTTCTAAAACATGTTGTGGTGAAGAAACTTCATAAGGATCTGTTGCACAATTATCTGAAAAACCTGCTTCTTCGAACCATTGTTCAACCACACCATCATTAATAACAGCTGCATAGCGCCATGATCGCATGCCGAAACCAACATTGTCTTTTGCAACCAGCATACCCATTTTGCGTGTGAATTCACCAGAGCCATCGGGAATTAATTTCACGTTTTTGATATTTTGTGCTTTTCCCCAAGCATTCATGACAAAAGCATCATTGACGGAAAGGCAATAAATTTCATCAATACCCGCTTGTTTAAATTCATCATAGAGTTTTTCAAAATCAGGCAGCTGAAAGGTTGAGCAAGTAGGGGTAAAAGCTCCAGGAAGAGAAAAAAGAATAACACGCTTTCCTTTAAAGTAAGCATCGCTGTTAACTTCTTGCCACCGATAAGGATTGTCTCCAGCCATTGATTCATCGCGTACGCGTGTGTGGAATGTTACATTGGGAACTGTTTTTTTCATCATCATGATGCTCCTGTATTCTTTTACGAAAATTTTGTTTTAAAACAGCCTTCGTATTTAAAAACATATGGCAAAAAGCGTTTTAAACAAAAGGGCTTCTTTAAAAATTCTTACTTCTAACGAGTGTGCAAATATTTCACACTTCCGTCAAGTAGAATTAATGGTCGACTTTGGATACTCTTCACCTTAAAATTATAGGAAATCATATAAAGGTATTGATATGACCATAAAGACAGTTTTAACCACGGCTTTTGAGGGGCAAAAACCGGGAACGTCTGGTTTGCGCAAAAAAGTGTCTGTTTTTCAACAACCCCATTATGTAGAAAACTTTATACAGTCTCTTTTTGATAACATTGGGCCTCTTGAAGGAAAAATGTTGATTCTTGGGGGGGATGGGCGCACTTTTAATCGTACTCTTCTTCAGATTGTGTTGAAGATGGCGGCGGCGCATGGTGTTTTTTGTGTTAAAATGGGAAGGGGCGGTATTCTTTCTACACCTGCTGTTTCGCATCTTATTCGTAAAACTCATGCCCATGGTGGACTTATTCTTTCTGCAAGCCATAATCCTGGTGGTCCAGAGGGAGATTGTGGTATCAAATACAATGTTTCCAATGGTGGACCGGCTCCTAATTCTTTATGTGATGCTATTTTTGCAACATCGCAACGTCTTTCCTTTTATAAAATTCTTGAAGCACCAGATATTGATTTAGATAGGCAAGGTACGGTCTTTATGGGAGCCATGCGGATTGATATTATCGATCCTGTCGCTGATTATGTTGCTTTGATGCAAGAGCTTTTTGATTTTGACTGTATTGCTAAGGCCGTTGCTCGAGGTCTTACTTTACGGTTTGATGCCATGCATGCGGTAACAGGGCCTTATGCTCATGAAATTTTTGAAAAATGCTTAGGATTTTCTGAAGGGACAGTGGTTAATGGTATTCCTTTGCCAGATTTTGGAGGCGGTCATCCAGATCCCAATTTGGTTTATGCCAAGGCTCTTTATGATTTATTGATGTCAGAGCAAGGACCAGATCTTGGCGCAGCCTCTGATGGTGATGGAGATCGTAACCTCATTATTGGTCGTGGGCAATTTGTCTCGCCTTCGGATTCTTTGGCTATTATGGCTGAACATGCACACCTTATTAAAGGATATCGAAAAGGTGTTGTAGGGATAGCGCGTTCTATGCCAACGGGGCGTGCTGCTGATTTAGTTGCGGAAAAACACGGATTAAACTTTTTTGAAACGCCAACGGGATGGAAGTTTTTTGGAACCCTTTTGGATGCGGGGAAAGTAACCTTTTGTGGTGAAGAAAGCTTTGGAACGGGCTCTCATCACATCCGCGAAAAAGATGGTTTATGGGCTGTCCTATTTTGGTTAAATCTTTTAGCGGTAACAGAAAAAACTGTCGCACAGATTGTTCAACAGCATTGGTCCACCTATGGGCGTTTTTACACGTTACGGCATGATTATGAAGAAGTCGAAGCAGATAAAGCTTTGGCATTACTAGAGTATTTGCGTGCGCACTTACCACATGCAGGAACTGAAATTGCTGGATTTTTCGTCAAAAAAGCAGATGATTTTACATATCATGATCCTGTTGATCAGAGCGTTAGCACGCGGCAAGGTATACGTATTTTTTTCGAGAATGGAGCACGGTTGGTGGTTCGTTTGTCGGGAACAGGGACGCTAGGTGCTACTTTACGACTTTATTTGGAACAGTATGAAAGTGATCCGCGCAAACACAATTTTAATCCGCAAGAAGTTCTCCAACCTTTGCAACAGGTGGCACTAAAACTGTTAAACATACAACAAGCATTGGGGCGAGATCGTCCTGATATTATCACCTAAGATCATTGGAATGTTTTTTTGTAAAGGTATGATGATTGATCACATGGATGTGATTTTAGGGGCGTGATTTTATGTGCCATAAGCCAGAGCTTAACTCTATTTTTAGGCGAGACTTGTTTTTTCCTCTCTTACATATCAATCGGATTCCTAAAACTGCCGGATTCTTAAAACTAAATGCTGTAGGAAATTATAATCGAGCATAATCGGGGAATTTATGTCCAATGGGTTTGCTCAATGGCTTGATAGAAATTTTTGTTTAATAGGGGAATGTTTCTCATGCAAAATAAAATACGATCATTGTTGCACATTTCATATGTTTGTTTTAAAGAAGCTTCTCTCTCAAGACGCTAAAAACGCATCTTATGCGTGTTGCTTTGAAAGGGATAACCGGCCATCCATCCATTGAGCAGCACCATTTTTACGCTTATGAGAGAGTAAGACGGCACCATCATTCACTTTGCCCGCTTTCAATGTTGGCTCTTATATTTGAGAGTGTTTAGTATTTGGATAATCGTTTTACACGGATTTTCCTACTTGTAACATGCAAGCAAAAGGCTTTGGTTGTTTCAATGTAAAAGGGGTTGAGAGAATCTCAGCTTATTTATCGGCTCTCATTCAATATACAAAACCATTAACTATGATCATAAATTAGTTTGTTCTCTAACATTATGAATGCTTTACTTAAATAAAAGGTCAAGTTGAGGCTATCATTTTCTTGTTTCTCAGTTTTTAGCTCTTTGGAAGCGTTTTTATTCAGAGATGTTCCTTTTCTAATTGTTTTTTATTCATTCGTTAATTGTATTGCTGATGTGTAAGAAAATGATTTTGATTAATTTATTAGAGAGAATGAAGTGAGTAAATTTTATGATATGCGGGGGCTCATTTAAGTTATATAATGATCAATCATTTTTATAAACTCATGTATGGTGTGTGATGATAGCATTCATGAACACAGTTGGCAGATGAGGATTGAAACAAAGGGAAATGTTTTTCTAAAATAATGGACAATAAGCACTTCTTGCTTTATGACCAGTCATAATGAATGATTTTTCTTTTAATAAGGGGAATTTATGACCCAATATCCCAAATGTCCTCGTTGTGATTGTCTTTATACTTATGAAGATGGTGAAAATTTTGTGTGTCCTGAATGCGCACATGAATGGCCGCAAAAAAACGATGATACGGTTCTTGTCAATACTGTTTATGATGCCAATGGTCAGATTTTAACAAACGGAGATACCGTTATGGTGATAAAAGATCTGAAAGTAAAAGGCGCTTCATCTGTTTTAAAAGGTGGTACTAAGGTAAAGAATATTCGCTTGGTGGATGGAGATCATAATATTGATTGCAAAATTCCAGGGATTGGTCAGATGAGTTTAAAGTCGGAGTTTGTGAAAAAAGTTTAAGCATTTGTCCTCTTGCAATTGTTTTTGGATTTCGTTGGTTTTCTATTTTTACATTCTTCTCTAATTGGGCATATTTTTCTCCAGTGGCTTCTTTTCTTGTTTCATAGATTACACCAATCAGATAGAAGCAATATGTTTTCCTTTATTGCAAAGCCATGTATCGCAGAGAAATAGCGACTCTGTCTTTTTCTTTTAATATGCGGTATGGGGGACTGGATGTTGACTCACAAGCAACAATAAAAGTATGCGCTTTATGAGAAGAACAATACCGTAAAGTAGACAAACTTATTCCTGCTGAATTGAAAAAATATTCTCATTTTTTGTATCAGATAATTTCTCAAACAACCATAATAGATCTGGCTTCAATGTATTTATTTTTTACAGGTAGTTATATTTTTGCGTCATGTTTATGGAAATGAGATTGAAAATGATAGGGGGGAAATTCTTGATTTTAAGAATGGAAAAAGGACGCTATGATCTTGATAAGGTCTTATTGCCATGCATTTTCCAGCCCTTAGTACTGCAACAGTCTCTTATAAAAGTGTACATAAGAGCTATTAAAAATAGTTTTTGTTATTATCCAGTTTGTGCTGTGTAAGCGGACGATTTTGATTGATTCAACATGGAACAGAATTGAAATAAGAAGAATGTCAGAATTCTCATTGCAAGTTGCAAAATGTGATCTTTGTCGAGTGGCTGAAACAACATATTGATTTATAATAATAAATTAGCGTTATTCATATTGAATTAGAACCCCGAATAACGTGGGATTCTCTCATTTCAAATCTGTTCCATGTTGAATCAATTAAAATCACTTGCTTGCACACCACAAGCGGGGCTGGCGTGTGGGTAAAAATGAGGAAAGAAAGGATTAAAATGACTCTTATGAATCGTCTTAATGAAAGAGCTGTCGCATCATTAGAGGCTGGCAGATATGATGATGGTGCCGGCTTGCTACAAGAAGTATTTTGCGTGATTTGTCGTTGGAAGCACTGAGAAAGATAGAGCAAATGAGCACTCTATCTTACAATGTTTTCTTTTTTGGGTTTTCTTTTTTTTAACGAGGTCGTGTTTTCCTCGTTAAAATTGCATGACAAGATTATAAAACAAAATAAATTTAAAGTGCACACCCATGCATTGTACTTCTGTGTACGATTGGTTTGTTGAAATAACTTATGCTTCTTAAAGGGGGCTTTGAAATCTTTTTAAGGCATATGTGGAGGTGAAAGGTGAGTGAAGGTATCATTATTGGACAGATTTTTTTAACAGTACTCTATCTTTATGGCTGCATAGCTTACTTCTAAAATTTCAGGAATAAAATGACGTAAGATTTTTACATTCCATGTTTGAGCGCTGTTGAAGAGGGGCAATCGGTGTGGTTATTTTATCTATTGAGGTCAATATTTATTGTGGCATGGCTTCAACGCCTAAAACTTCAGGGATAAAATGACGTAAAAGGTTTTCAATACCATGTTTGAGAGTTGCCGTTGAAGAGGGACATCCAGCGCAGGAGCCCCGCATATTGAGATAAACAATACCATTTTCAAATCCGCGAAAAGTAATGTCTCCACCATCATTGGCAACCGCTGGGCGGATACGCGTTTCAAGCAGATCTTTAATGGTTAAGACAATATCAGCATCTTTTTCGTCATAAAATTCTTCGTTAAGGGCATGGGTTTGTGCTTGTGTTGTAGCGTTGGTGGTGATCACTGGCTCATTGGATAGAAAATGTTCCATGATTGTGCCTAAAATGACGGGCTTGAGATGTTGCCATTCCCCTTCTTTTTTGCTTACGGTGATAAAATCATAGCCTAAAAAAACACCATTGATATTGGGAATATTAAACAGTTTAGCCGCCAAAGGTGAGTTTTTAGCTGCTTCTTCAGGGTCACGAAATTCTAATACGCCCTCAGAAAGAACCACGCGTCCTGGCAAGAATTTAAGAGTTGCAGGGTTTGGGGTGGTTTCAGTTTGAATAAACATAGATTCTCCTTTTATAATGAAGGATTGGGAAGATCTTACATTGTAGAATATTATATTTTTTAGGCAATAGATCTAATATCTTCATCGGCAAGATTGCTAGGAATAACAATGACAGGGATTGAAAAAGCTGTTCCTTTATTTCCGATTAATTGAACAAGGGGTCCTGGTCCTTCTGTATGTCCACTGGCTGCTAAAACAATTAGTGCAATCCTTTTATCTTCGTCGATCAGTTTGGAAATCTCATCAATTTTTTTTCCTTCACGCACCACTATTTCTGTTTCAAGCGCATGGGTGGTGCGGACTTCACTGGCAATGTCTCCTAATATTTTATGAGCACTTTGCTTTGATTCTGTGCGCATAACGTTGTTTACACCCAGAAAATGTTGAAATTCTACACTATCAACGACACAAAGTAATACCAATGTTCTACTGGTGTTTTGGGCATGTTGTGCGGCAAACGCAACGGCACGCCGACACTCTGGTGTTTCATCGATAATGACTAAGTTTTTTTTCTTTGGTTCTTTTTTCGGATTTTTGGGTTTGGAAATCATGCACTTTCTCTATTTTGTACAAACGATTTTTTTGCTCTCTACAGTTTTTAGTTTTATTATTTTTATGTATCGTGCAAAAATCCAATAATTTCACGAATTTTTTTCATATTTTCTTCTGCGAGCATACTAGCACGTTTAGCGCCATCATGCAAAACAGAGTCGATATAATCACTTTCTTGATGAAGTCGACGTAATTCTTCTGTTATAGGGGCAAGCTTATGGACAACAAGGTCGGCTAGAGCTGTTTTAAAATGCGAAAATTGTTGACCAGAAAATTCTGAAAGAATCTTTTCTTTGCTAACTTTGGCAAAGGCAGCATAAATACCAAGCAGGTTGTCCACTTCTGGTCGTTCTTTTAAAGCGGTGAGGGTATCGGGAAGAGGAGCCGAATCCGTTTTGGCTTTGCGTATTTTTTTTGCGATAAGATCAGCATCATCGGTCAAATTAATGCGTGAAAAATCTGAAGGATCTGATTTTGACATTTTTTTCGTTCCATCGCGCAAAGACATAACGCGTGTGGCTGTTGTTCCAATAAGCGCCTCTGGGAGGGGAAAAAAGCCTTGTCTTTTTTCTTCATCTGTTTGCATAGAGATACCAAAATTTAATTCGGCAATACGCTGTGCATAGTCGTTGTTAAATTTTTGTGCAATATCGCGTGTGAGTTCAACATGCTGTTTTTGATCTTCGCCTACTGGAACATGCGTTGCACGATAGACTAAAATATCAGCGGCCATCAAAGTGGGATAGGCAAAAAGCCCTAGGGATGCTTTTTCGCGATCTTTTCCTGCTTTATCTTTAAATTGTGTCATGCGTTGAAGCCAGCCAATACGGGCAACACAATTAAAAATCCAGGCGAGTTCAGCATGTTGAAAAACACGTGATTGGTTAAAAATAATGTGTTTTTGAGGATCAATACCGGAGGCTAAAAAGGCTGCTGTCACTGTTTTGGTGGATTCGCGTAAAGTAAGGGGATCTGGGTTGACTGTGAGCGCATGCATATCCACAACACAATAGAGGCAGTGATGAGAGTTTTGCAGTTCAACCCAACGCTGAATGGCTCCAAGATAATTGCCAAGATGTAAATGACCACTCGGTTGTACGCCGGAAAAGACAAGTGGTGTGAAGGTATCCATAGGAGTGCTCTTTCTTCAATTAAGGTTATTCATTTTATTTTTTTGACAAAGTATAGATATTATGAGCGTTTTTTCAAATTTTTAAGCGTGTGAAAAAAGGAACGGGTGTTGAATAAAAAATAGGCACTAAAATAGATCAAAAATATGCCAATCATGATCCCAGCTAAGGTGATCGCGCGCAAGAAAAATGATGCTTGTGAGGATAAAGGAAAAGACAAAAAACCAAACACATTCAATCCGTAATAGAGGGCTAGTGCACTCAAAAGAGTTGCCATCATGAGACATAATATTCGCTTTATCAGTTGGAAGTCGTATTTCCAATAACCGCGTTTGATAAGGACACTCCACAGCAACAGGGTGTTGGCCCATCCAGAGGTAATTTCAGCAATAACAATGCCTCGTGCAGATAGAATAGGAAATAATGTTAAGGCGAGACTGATATTGATGAAAACGCAAATACCTGTAAAAATCATCGGTGTTTTGGTATCTTCATGGGCAAAAAAATTAGGAATAAAGACCTTAATAAGAACAAAAGCTGGAAGTCCTAATCCATAAAGTTCTAGTAATTGTGCAACATGGTGTGTTGATTGACTGGTAAATTGTCCTCGCTCAAAGAGCAAACTGACAATGGGAGTGGAGAGCAGCAAAAAAGCAATAGATGCTGGAAGTGTTAACAACAATGTTAATTCAATAGAGCGATTTTGTAAATGGTGGGTTTCTTTATGCTTTTTGCTCCGCAAAGCACGTGTTAATTCTGGTAAAAGAACGGTTGCAACGGCAATGGCGATTACGCCTAAAGGCAATTGATAAAGACGATCAGCATACATCAAAGAAGAGACAGCACCCGATTGACTAGAAGCAATGTTGGTATTAATGAGCAAATTGATTTGTGTGATGCCACCCGTAATGGCTGCTGGGAATGCTAGAGTTAATAGCTTGCGAACATTAGGACTTAAATGGGGCTGGCGGAAGGAAATTTTCATTCCACTTTGACGCAAAGCAAGGGCAATTAAGGTGAGTTGAAGAAGCCCTGCTGCTAATACACCCCAAGAGAGATTTAAGCCGATATGCCAAGCGTCAAGTTTATAGATCCAAGCATAGGCAAGCACACCAATCAGAATAATGTTTAAAAAGAGTGGGGCAATGGCGGCAATAAAATAGCGTCGCAGAGCATTAAGCATGCCCCCCATCATGGCAGCAAGCGACATGCAGGTTAAATAGGGAAACATGATTGCAGTAAAGTGAATGGTAGCGTTAAATTTTGTTGCATCTTCGGTAAAACCTGGGGCAATAATGGTTCGTACCAAAAAAGGCATACTCAGTTCCATCGCAATCGTTAACAGTAAGAGCAGCGAAAAGAGAACGCCAAAGACTTCTTCTGCAAATTTGCATGCTGTTTCGTGACCTTCTTCAGTGATTTTTTTTGCAAAAAGAGGAATGAAAGCAGCGTTAAAGGCACCTTCAGCAAAAAAACGACGAAATGTGTTGGGAAAACGAAAAGCAGCGTTAAAGGCATCAGAAACAGGACCTGTCCCTAGGGCTGCTGCCATAAGCATTTCGCGTACGAAGCCAAAAATACGGCTCATAAGGGTTCCGGAAGCAACTGTTGCAATTTTTTTAATCAATGTCATAAAGATATATCAACTTTGTTGTAAAAGAGAAGCGATGACAGGAGAAATAAACCGTTTTAAATCGTAAAAATCTGATCTCTATCCTAATCAAGGATACTTTTGGAAAGCGTTTTACGACGGTGTTTATCTCTCTGTCAACAATGGTGCTTGAAGACTTTTTTATGCTCCTTGTTTACTGTTGCATTAAAATTTTTATTGTTGCCATAAAATAATTAAAATTTCTTTTTCAAACTGAAATATGGGAGAAATATCATAACAGTTTTAAGGGACATATAAGGATATATAATGATAATTTCTCTTTATGTTTTGATGTCGTGAATAATGCAACCCAATACCTTACTGTTTTACGTGAGGGGCATGACCCTATTTAAAGAACGCAAATAAAATAAAAGCATGAAACAATGTGCAATTTCCATTATTTAAAAAACAGCGCTTTAGATGTTTTAAAAAGTCGTAAGGTTGAGCTAAAAGGTGATGGTAAAGCTGGTGATTGGTTTTCACTTTTACGGCTTTATGTTCTCTCCAAATTTGGCTGCCTTTTCGTTTTAGAGATTACATAAACAAAAGGATAGGAAGACGTGATCTTTCAACAGCATTTTGTCTGTTTTTAGCACGACAGGTAATGAAAGTGATTCATTATCATTTTCAAAAATGATTGATCCTTTTATTTTTCCTGTTTAGGTTTCTTTTCACAGTTGATGAGGATAACATCTGAGAAAATAAGATAAAATTGCTCTCTCATGGTTTCCATTCTCGTTGAGGTCGATTGATTTGCCGATGAAGGCAGGGGGGGTAAAGGCTATCATTTTCACCAGAGAGGGTAAAAAAGTTAAAGTTTATGAACCTTTTAGATATTCATTGCCATCGCTTTTGCGTGCTCTGTTTTGTGAGGTTGAATATTTTCTTGTCTTTTAGGACTCTGATTGACGTTTTCTGTCATTTTTTGCACTTTAATTGCTTCTTTATCAAGAGTGTTGGAACATTTTTTTTCATTATTTTTCTTTATAGATTGATGCTGGATAGATTGATACTGGTTTGGTGCTAAGCGCTCATCGAATTTATGGTTATAAAAATACATGGGTTGTATATGCTGTTCTATCTCTTTTATCTGCTTGATTATTTCCATGATCTCTTTTGCTTTAACGGTTGATGTATCAAGACTCTTCGCAAGTTTTTCAGGATTATTTTCCTTTATAGCTTCATGCTCGCTTGAGGATAAGCGCTCATTGATTTTTTTGATATAAGTCCTTATCTCCCCCCTTAATTCAGGAGAGTTTGATAAAGTTTCTTGCTGTTGTGCTTTTGACAAGGAAAAGAGATTTTTCATCCAAGCCTCAGGAATTTTTACCGACTGTTCACACCGCCTTTGTTTTTCATGATGGGTATGGAGAATGTCTCTTTCTGTTTGTTTAAAAATATTGATATAACGATCAATGGCTCTACAGAGGGGCAAAATATTTGCTTCAGCATGGGCACGCGCGTTGTTTTTTATGCCAAATACATTGCTACCAGAAAGCTTAGAAATAGATTGGGGAGAGGTGGTAATTTGATAGGTGAGCTGTTCTCCTTCAGTATGATTTTCATGGATCATCTCAATTCTTTCCTGCAAAATATGACGATTGCCATAAATGATTTGACACAAAGTTTCGATTTCTTTTCTTCTTGCTTGAATGGATGCGTTGTTTTTTATCCTTGTGGCAATTTCATTGTTGGTAAGGGGGGCTATTGTTTCTGCGGGGATAAGCACTTCTTGCTGGTTTTGAACTTTTGGTGCTGTAAAGGAGAGGGCGTCACCGATTTTTAATGTCTGTATTTGCTCTGGGGTGAGATCTTTTTTATTTCCCAAGATGAAAATCCCGTTGGCATCAAGCATGAAGCCATTGGGTCCACTGCCTCTGTAGAAGCCTTTATAGGTATGACCTTCTTTTGCTGTTATAATAAGATGATTATGAAGACTCTCAAATCCGATATGTTTCATATTGTCCATGAATTCTTTTAAAATAAGTATTTTTTCTGGATTTGAGATATCTTCAAGCAGATGCTTCATCTCTTCCTTATCGTTATGTTTTAGCGATGCAATGCTGGCAAGATTCATGCGTTTTTCTGTTACAAGAGAAAAGTCGAGTGTGTGGCCAGCAACTTGCCCAAGTTTTTCAAAAAACATTCGTTGTGTGCGTCCATTACCTTCTCTGAAGGGATGCGTATAGTTGAGCTGTATCAACATTTCAGTGACATGTTCAATAAATGTTTCGCGGGTTAAGCCTTTTAAACTATTCGTTTCAGCAAGTATTTTATCTAAATTTTCTAGTCCCTCTTGTATCTGTTTTGCTGAGGCAAAAGAAATCCCAGCTTTTTTCATCATTGGCATATAAGCAACGGTACCATCTTCAAATGTAAATGGTTTTTCGCGTGTTTGTCCGGCCCATTCAAAAGTATTTTTAAATAGGGTGTGATGAATATATTGGAGATATGTGGAAGTTAGTTTTTGCGGTGGCGCTTCTTGGCGTAGATGAATGATTGCTTTTGTTGTATCATGGGCACATTGCACTTTTAATTTTTTATAGTCGTTTATTCCATATTTATTTTTTAAGGTGATACTATTAGGGCAAAAGAAATTACGGTACATTGTCTTATTTTCTTCGGTTTGAGGCGATGAGGATAATTTCTCCTGTAAGGTGAGAGGGACGGTGTCCGTTTTTTTTGTACCAGTGTCCCAGTATGCCATTGCTTTTTTTTGGGGCTGTTTCATTCTTTCTTGATGATCAGAGCGTTTTTCCTTTGTCATTTGGACAGATATTGGATTATTTGTCGCTGTATTGCTGGTCTGTAAAATGTTTTTTTGGAAATCTTTTTGCATTTGCCTCATAGAGGAAGCAGATTGAGCAATTGGTTTGGTCATTTGTTCTTGCAAATTTTCGGGCATAACTTCAATGCTGTTATGTAAAGCATGAGAGGCACTCCATGGTGAAAAATGGGCTTTTTCTTTTTTCTTTGTTTGAATGGATGCGTTGTCTTTGCTCTTTTCAGTTATTTCATCGTTTGTGAGAACGGCTCTTTTTTTTCTGGAAGCAATGTTTTTTTCTGGGTTTTGAGTTTTGGGCGCTGTAAAGGAGAGGGCGTCACCGATTTTTAATGTCTGTATTTGCTCTGGGGTGAGATATTTTTTATTTCCTAAGATGAAAGTCCCGTTGGCATCAAGCATGAAGCCATTGGGTCCACTGCCTCTGTAGGTACCATGATAGGTTTCTCCTTCTTTTGCGACGACAGTGAGATAATAATTTTTTTCATCCAATCCAAGCTCTCTCATAGAGTTGGTAAATTCTTGTAAAATGAGCAATTTTTCTGGATTTGAGATATCCTCAAGCAGATGCTTCATAGGCTCTGGATCGCCATGTTCCATGGCAGCGGCGCGGACAAAGTCTTTACGTTTTTTGCTCACAAGAGAAAAGTCTAGCTCATGTCCTGCTGCTTGAGCGAGTTTTTCAACAAACAGTCTCTTTGTGCGCCTATTGCCCTCTCTGAAAGGATGCAAGTGGTGCAAATCTATCATTATTCCAGCGGCTTGTTCAACGAATTCTTCGCGCGTTAAGCCTTGTAAATTATTCTTTTCAGAAAGCGTTTTATCTAACTTTTCTAGTCCCTTCTGTATTTTTCTGCCAATCGCAAAAGGTTTTGTAAATTCTTTTCTTTTCAAAATGGGCATAGAAGCAACAGTACCATCTTCAAATGTAAAAGGCTCTTCGCGTGTTTGTCCGGCCCATTCAAATGCACGGGAAAAGAGGCGTTGATGAAGATATTTTAGATAGGAGGAATTAAACTGTTCAGGTAGAGGTTCTTGGTGCAGTTTTATCATTTCTTTTTTTACATCATTAGAACAGCGTTCTTTTAATATTTCTTGCTCTTTGATGCGGTATTTATTTTTAAGCACCTTGCTATTGGGATAAAAGAAATTCTGCGATGCTTTATTGATTTGCTTAGAAATGGCTGCACTAATTGCAGAGTGTTGTTCTTGCAATTTTTCCTGTGAGGAAGAGGCATAATGTTCTGTATTTTCTTTCATGCATATTTCCTTTCAAATGTTAACATTATTTTTTGAAATCTTCTTTGTTTACATTTTTTGCCTTATGTTATTTTCATAGCGTTTTCTTCAAAGAAGAATGCCTATTTGAATGATTGAAAAAATTGACCTTATTCGCATGGAACAAAGTTAAAGTTTATAATTTTGAAGTATTATCGTGAAATTTTATCAATGAATTCTGTAAAATAATGGGGTGTCTTATTCAAAGTTTTCTGTATTTCACACACCGTCTTTGATGCAATCTTGGCAAGATAATTGCACCAAAGTTTTGGATAAAAAGCCAACAATTGTGAGATTTATCACGACAAAGCCATTGCTTTTGATGTTTCGGCTCTGCGCGGTCGAACTTGCGGCTGGTCTTCTTGTCTAGAAGTTTCTGTAACCTCTTTATGCCGCTTTGCTGTTGAGCGTTCAGGCAGCTTCAGGGGCTGCGATAAGCTTTGCTGCTTTTGTAATTTTTTATCGAGATCGGTAGGTGGTTGATAACGTTTTTGTTGTTCTGCCTGATGGTTTTGCACAATGGTTTCTCTTAACTGTTTTATTGTATCAGCATAGTCCTTAATGGCGGTACAAAGGGTAGGGATATTTTCTTCAGCGGCTTTGCGTGCTCCGTTTTTTATGCCAAGGGTTTTTCTACCAGCAAGTGGAGCAAAAGATGTAGAATCCTTTTTAATTTGAAATACAAGCTCTTCTCCCATCTCTGGAATTTTGTGCATATCTTCCATTCTATATTGTAAAATAAATGGATCATCATAAACAATTTGGCACCAATATTGGATCTCTCTTTGACCATATTGAACCGATGGATCTTGTTGAACTCTGCGGGCAATTTCCTGATTTGAGAGAGGCTTTATTTTCTTTTCTGAATTGAGCGAATTTTGTAAATGTTGATTTATTGGATCTTTCTCTTGTGCTTGTCGCTGATGTTGTTGTTCCGTGTGAGAACCTTGTGAAATATTTTCACTTTTTGTATATTTTGAAGTATACATATAACCGTTAATAGCAGCACATAGGGTAGGAAGAGTTTCTTCAGCTTGTTTGCGCGCGTTATTTTTTATGCCGAGAACTTTTCTACCAGCAAGCTTAGAAATAGACTTAGGCTGTTCTGTAATATCCCATAAGAGCTGTTCTCCCATATTGGGGTTTTCTTTGATTGCTTCTATTCTTTCTTCTAAAATAAGCCTGTTGCCATAAACCTTTTCGCACAAAAATCGTATTTCTTCTTGATATGCTACGAGTAACAGCTCTCTTTCCATTGTATTAATAGATGATTTTTGTCCGTGAGACGGTTTTGGTTGTTCAATTGCTGTGTGTGGAGAGGCAGGTTTTGGGACGATAGTATCGCTTTGTTTTCTGTTTCCCATACGGTGCGGTTTTCTTGAAGGAGGGACGGCATATGTTCCACTGTCTTGTGATGATGAACTGCTTTGCTGTCTGACTTTCATATGTGATGGTGTTTTGGGTCTAACACTTGGGTCGTATGTTTCAGGATTTTGGATTTTTGTACCGTTTTGCACTCTGTCTCTCATGCGTGGCGATGTTTGCGAAGTAGGCGTTGCATAGAGGAGTTCTCTCTCTTGAACCGTTGTTTTGTTTTGTTCTCTATCTTTTGCACGTGGTGGTCTTTGTGGAGCTGCTTTTGTGTGCGGAGAGGAGTTTTCTTGGATTTGTGAGCTGGGGATTTTTGTGCCGGTTTGTGCTTTTTCCCTCATGCGTGGGGGTGTTTGCGAAGTAGGCGTTGCATAGAGGAGTTCTCTCTCTTGAGCTGTTGTTTTGTTTTGTTCTCTATCTTTTGCACGTGGTGGTCTTTGTGGAGGCGTTTTTGTGTGCGGAGAGGAGCGTTCTTGGATTTGTGAGCTGGGTTGTAGATTTTCTTTTGTGCGTGGGGGTTTGGGCGGAGCTACTTTTGTTTGTAGAGGAGGTATCTCTTGGGTTTTGGTGCTGGGGATTTTAGCGCTGGAGGGCATTGTGCTGGTTTGAGTGTTTGCTCTCATGCGGGGGGGGGGCGGTGGCGCAACCTTTGGGTGGGGGGATAAATTTTCTGGGCGTTTTTCTACAGTTGGTTTTGGCAAATTTTGAGAAACTTGGGAAGGAGGGGTTCTGGTGGGGGATTGTTCAGCCGGTTGTTGAAATTTTTCCATCATTTCGGTGATAAAAGGGGAGGGATTTCTTTTTTTCATGCATGTTCCTTTCAAACTCTTCCAATATTGTTTTTAAATACTATTTAAAAACGTACGTTGGTTTTTATTCTGTTTTATGCTTTTTTACTCGGTCTTTACGAGAGCAGATATCAAACTGAATGGTTTCACAAGATGGGGCTTTCTTGGCGCAAACACCCCTGTTCTGTGTTGCGCCAAGATGTTAGATTTAATGTGAAAACTTATGTCCTGTTTAGCTGGCAAAAGCCATCGCTTTTGGGGCGGTAGTTTTGCGAGGACGAATATCTGTTTCTCTTTGTTGCGTAGAGGTTGTTGCTTCTTCATGCGTTACTATTGAAGGCTCGGGGCATTGAGCAGACTGTGAGACGCTTTGTTGTTGATGCAAGTTTTGCGATCTCTCAGAAGATGCTTCATTGTGTTCTTGTTTTGTCTGCTGAGTTTTTGAAAAGCTCTCTCTTACTTGTGCTACAGCTGTTGCATAATTGTCAGTGGCGTCAATGAGGTGAGAAAGACCAGCTTCAGCATGCCTGCGTGCTTGATTTTTAAAGCCACAAAAGTTACGACCAGCGTACTTGTGAAAAGATTGAGGATTTCCAACAAGTTGCTGTGCGAGTGCTTCTATTGTTTCAGGGTTTTGGAAAAGTGTTTCCACTTGTGATTGCAAAATGTTTTTGTTGCCAAAAACAACACCGCACCAATATTGGATTTGGGCATGGTGTCTTTTGACTTTTGAATGTTGGTGAATTTGGGTAGAAATTTCTACTTCTGAAAGGCTTTCTTTTTCCCTTTGGGAACGATTTGGTTTTTTTAGAAGTTCAGCGACGGCTTCCTTCCCCATAAAGCGTTCATAGTTTTTGAGTTCTTGCTCTGGAGATTGTAAGAGGTTCTCTCTTGCCTGTTTTACAGCTTCTGTATAACAATCAATGGTGACACTGAGAGCGGAATAACTCTCTTCCGCTTGTCTACGCACTCGATTTTTAAAGCCCAACGCGCTGGTGCCGGAAAGTTTAGCAATACTTTCAGGATAGGCTGCCATGCGCCATGAGAGCTCTTCTCCTGCAGCTGGATTTCTTTGAATTTCTTGCATTTTTTCTTGCAAAATGTTTGGGTTGCCATAAGCACTTGCGGATAAACGTTGGATTTCTTCTTGATAGGTTCGAACCAATGAATGGTGTGGAAGCAATTGAATGATTTCTTTCTCTGAGAGAACTCTTGTTGTCCTTTGGGAAACTTGTGAAGGAATTGTTGCGTGTGTCGTTTCAGTTTTTTGCGGTCTTTTGGTCGAGCTGCCTCTTGTTAACGAAGCTGTTGGATTTGTTGATGCATATACAGTTTCTTCGCTTAAAAGAGATTGTCTTTCCTCATCTTCTTCCGGTATGGATGACAGTCTTTTGCTTTTTGAAGGCGTTTCTTTAGGAAGGGGGGCTGCGCCTGAGACCTCTGCCGCTGCTTGTTCATAGAGCTTTATAAGTTCTTGTATTGAAGAGGATGGAAAAGGATGAGGGTGGTTTTTTTTCATGCATGTTTCCTTTCAAAAATTGTTTTAGAAAACCTCTTTGGTGCATTCTTGCCTTTTATGCTTGGATCGCTTTGAGACAAAAGAAATATCGAGCTGAATGAGTTTCCAAAGATCTGCGTTATTTGCAATCAGCTTAATGGACATTTGTGTCTTTTATACAGTTTTTTTGTGAAATATTATCAATAAGTTATCAATAGTTGTCGTGAATTACAGGCGCCATTTTTAGGACTATCTTTTGTAACATTCTAAAACAATTCTTGGCGCAATCGCGATGAAACGATTTGCGCCAAGAAACTCACTGAAAAAAAATTACATGAAAAACAAAAACTATCTGTTTTTACGTCTATGCCTCCTTACATGGCATAAGAAAATCCTTTTTCTCCTTGTCTTTGTCGTTGAGGGCTGTGCTCTGGACTATTGTGTTCTTGTCCTCTTGTGTGATGATGATGACGATGATGGTGTCTCTCAACTTGCTGAGAATTTTCTTGACGGCGTCTTTGTTCCGCTAGAGGGGTGTGCAATAGCTGTTCCGTTGCATTTTCTACAGCTTTCGTATAACCATCAATGGCATCAACGAGCAGTTTAAAACCGTCTTCAGCTGCTTTGCGTGCTTGATTTTTTAAGCCAAGTGTGGAGCGTCCAGCAAGCCTATGCATAGATTCAGGATTTTCAGCAAGTTGATTTGAAAGCTCTTTTCCTTTAGTGGGATCTTTAAGTATGTCTTGCAAGTGCTGTTGGAAAAGCGTGTCACTGTTATAAACAGTTGTACCCCAATGCACGACCTCTTGTGCATATGCTTGAACTTGTGGATTTTTTAAAAGTATGACACTTATTTGATCAGCTGTGAGGGAAGGTGAAGATCTTCCTCTTTGGTGCGAAGAAACCATTGTATAGTCGGTTTCAGATTCTTGTTGCCTTTGATTATGGTGTCTCCCTTTGGAAGGAGAAATACTACTAATAGTTGCGTATGTAACTTCTTCTTCGCGTTTTGGGGGAGCAACCATTGTATAGTCGGTTTCAGATTCTTGTTGCCTTTGATTATGGTGTCTCCCTCTTGAAGGAGAAACACTGCTAACAGTTGCGTATGTAACTTCCTCTTCTGGGGTTGGACCGCGCTGGTTTCCTCTGGTTGGTTTCTTAACTTGTGCATAGAGGGCTTCTGGATTTGCAGAAGGATGTGGATGATGTTTTTTCATACATATTTCCTTTCAATATTTTTAGAAAACCTCTTTGGTGCATTCCCCACTTTTAGTTTTGATAACTTTTATATAAAGGAAGATATCCAACCGAATGACCGCCAAAGATTTTGCGCTATTCAATATTGATATGTAATGAACATTTATGTCTTTTATACAGTTTTTTTATGAAATTTTATCAATAAGTTACAATAAATTACAGGATCCACTTTTAGAACTATTTTTTGTAACATTCTAAAACAACTCTTGGCGCAATCGCTATGAAATGATTTGCGCCAAGAGATTCTATGAAAAAAAGATTAAATGAAAAACAAAAACTATCTGTTTTTACGTTTATGTCCACTTACATGGCAAAAGCCATTCCTTTTTCTCCATGTCTTTGTCTTTGTGGGCTGTGCTCTGGACTATTTTGTTCTTGTCCTCTTGCATGACGATGATGATGGTGGTGGTGGTGTCTGTGTTCTGCTTCTCTTTCTGGACTTTCTTGTCTTTGACCTCTTTCTCTTTCATGCTCCCGTGTAAACTGTTTATGGAGCTTTTGTGCCGTATGTATATGCCTCTCAAGAGCTGAGCAAAGGGGAGAAAAACCATCTTCAGCTTCTCTGCGGCTTGGAGATTTTACACCAAGTATT
Organism: Bartonella sp. CL162QHHD; assembly: GCF_042195435.1. Lineage (NCBI taxonomy): Bacteria > Pseudomonadati > Pseudomonadota > Alphaproteobacteria > Hyphomicrobiales > Bartonellaceae > Bartonella > Bartonella sp. CL162QHHD. The sequence goes on along the minus strand of NZ_JBHIOG010000075.1, from coordinate 21,050 downwards.
TTGCTCCCCGCAAGCTTACCAGCGCTTTCAGGATTTTCTGCAAGGCCCCATAAGATTTGCTCTGCATTTTGAGGATCGTCAAGAATTTTAGCAAGTTGTTGATTCAAAGCATGTTCGTTACCATAAACAACTCTGCACCACTCTTGCGTTTCTCTTACACCATATTGAAAGTCTACGTTTTTTAAAAGCTTTGTTGTAACCACATCTTTTTGGGTTCTGGGAGGGGGTGTTGCTCCTCCTCCAACGCCTTGGTAGATAGGATTTTCTAGTTGTTCAGACTCTTGCCTACCTTCAGCCCCCATGCCAACCGTTGTATAGACAGATTCGAGTGGTCTTTGGGGAGAGGGCTCACCACGTTCATCAAAGTTAAGCTCTGCATAGAGATGTTCCGGTTCTTGGCGATGTCCTCCACCCTGTGCTCCTCCACCAATTGTGTCATAGGGTGTTTGCCAACCTTGCGCTTCCAAGTCCGTTATTTTATAGGGGTCTACGAGTCTGTCGGTGCGCCGCCCATCACTTGGTCTTCCACCAAGTCTGTCATAGGGATTTCCTAGTGGCTGTTGGGGAGCATAGATCGTTTCTGCTGGTTGTTGAAGTGTGTATTGTTGTTGGTTGCGCTGTTCTTTGGGTGGTTTATTAACCTTTGCGTAGAGGTCTTCTACATTAGGAGATCCTAGGTTTTGTTGGTCAAGTGGCTTTTTGGGAGCAAAGACCGTTTCTGGTGGTTGTTGAAGTGTGTATTGTTGTTGGTTGCGCTGTTCTTTGGGTGGTTTATTAACCTTTGCGTAGAGGTCTTCTACATTAGGAGATCCTAGGTTTTGTTGGTCAAGTGGCTTTTTGGGAGCAAAGACCGTTTCTGGTGGTTGTTGAAGTGTGTATTGTTGTTGGTTGCGCTGTTCTTTGGGTGGTTTATTAACCTTTGCGTAGAGGTCTTCTACATTAGGAGATCCTAGGTTTTGTTGGTCAAGTGGCTTTTTGGGAGCAAAGACCGTTTCTGGTGGTTGTTGAAGTGTGTATTGTTGTTGGTTGCGCTGTTCTTTGGGTGGTTTATTAACCTTTGCGTAGAGGTCTTCTACATTAGGAGATCCTAGGTTTTGTTGGTCAAGTGGCTTTTTGGGAGCAAAGACCGTTTCTGGTGGTTGTTGAAGTGTGTATTGTTGTTGGTTGCGCTGTTCTTTGGGTGGTTTATTAACCTTTGCGTAGAGGTCTTCTACATTAGGAGATCCTAGGTTTTGTTGGTCAAGTGGCTTTTTGGGAGCAAAGACCGTTTCTGGTGGTTGTTGAAGTGTGTATTGTTGTTGGTTGCGCTGTTCTTTGGGTGGTTTATTAACCTTTGCGTAGAGGTCTTCTACATTAGGAGATCCTAGGTTTTGTTGGTCAAGTGGCTTTTTGGGAGCAAAGACCGTTTCTGGTGGTTGTTGAAGTGTATAGTGTTGTGGGTTGCGCTGTTCTTTGGGTGGTTTATTAACCTTGGCATAGAGGGGGTCTTGGCTCTGGGGTTGTGGGTTCTGGGGGGCTGGATGTGGGTGACTTTTTTTCATGGCTGTTTCCTTTCAATATTTTTAGAAAACCTCTTTGGCGCATTCCTCACTTTTTTGATAACAACTTTAGGATAAGGTAAGATATCAAATTAAATGACCTCCAAAGATTTCGCGCTATTCATATTGATATATAGTGGACATTTATGTCTTTTATACAGTTTTTTTATGAAATATTATCAATAAGTTACATCAAATTAAAGGATTCATTTTTAGGACTATTTTTTGTACCATTTTAAAACAATTGGTGAGCGTAATGGAGATAAAATGATTGGCGCTAAGAGTTAGTTGGAAGGCAAAAGTTCACGCGTTTTTAGCCGGTAAGAGCAAGCGATGAAGAGCGACTAACTTTCAAGCTGCGGGCTTGACATTGTGCTTCTTGGGTGTTCTTTACAGTATTCGCAATTTCTTTTGCTTTGCTTTCCGATGTCCCAAGGAGGCACGCTAGTCTGGTATGATCTTTTTCTTGTATGGCTTTACGCTCTTCTGAGGATAGACGATTGTGTAGTTGGCGCGAAAAGTGATGGAGTTCTTGTCGTAGTGTTGGAGAATGCAATAAAGCTTCCTTTTGTTGTTCTCTTGGTAAGGCAAAAAGGTTTTGTAAATTTTTTCCAGGTGTTTCGACAGCGTGACTCAGGCGATTTTGTTCTCTTTGATGTTGCTCTAAAATTTCTTCTTTTGTTTGTTGTGTTATTGTGGCATAATTTTTAAGGGCTTGGCTGAGTTGTGGAGCAGTTTGTTCCGCCAGTCTGCGATTTGGGCTTTTCATGTCAAGTATTTTTCTCCCTGCAAGTTTAGAAATTGATTGAGGGTTTTGTAAAATTTCATCAGCAAATTGATTTCCTAAGCTTGGATCAGCCGTTAAGATATCTATTTTTGTATTTAAGGCGTGGATTTTACCATAAACGAGTTTTGATAAATTTTTGATTTCTTTTCGGCATGCTTCAACATAAGCGTCATTTGAAATCTTTGTGAATAACTCTTCATGGGTGAGAGATTCTAATGTTTCTTTTGGGATCAATATTTCTTTTACATTTTGAACGTTGGTTTTTTGAAAGCAGAGGCGAGTACCGTTTTGTAATGTTTTGACGAGTTCTGGGGGGAGATCATCTTTGTGGCCGACTACGAAAGCACCCTCTACTTCCATGACAAAACCTTCTGCTGAAAAACCTCTAAACACGCCTTCGTAGGTTACATCTTCTTTTGTTGCAACAACAACACGATTGTTAATTTCATCCAGTCCCGCGTTTCTCATTTGGGAGATGAATTCTTTTAAAACAAGGGATTTTTGCGGATGTGTGATATCTTCAAAAAGATCTTTCATCGGTTGGGGATTGCCATATTGCACGGCTTCAATACAAGCTGCTGTCATGCGTCCTTTTGTGATGAAAGAAAAGTCAATGGTATGTCCTGCGGCTTGTCCAAGTTTTTCCATAAACATTCGATTGACGCGCCCATTCCCTTTTCTGAAAGGATGTGCGTGCTCGAGCGCCATAAAAACTTCTGCGGCATTTTCAGCAAATTCTTGGCGCGATAAACCTTTTAAATTGTTCTTCTCATTAAGTGTTTTTTCGAGTTGTTTTAGTTCTTTTTGAATCTGCGGTCCGATAGCAAAAGGAACTTCATAACCTTTGGGACGCATCGCCGGCATATGGGCAGTGGTGCCGTCTTCAAATGTAAAGGATGTATCGCGGGTTTTTCCAGCCCATTCAAAAGTTTTGTAGAAGAGGCTCCAGTGGATTAGTTTTAGATAGGAAGCATCAAATTTTTGTGGAAGTGGTTCGTGGCGAAAATTGACGGCTTCTCTGGCGGTATCATGAGCACAGCGTTCATACAGTTTTTTGGGGTCTTTTATGCCATATTTATTTTTGAGTGTTGGGGTACCTTTATATAGATAATTTTGCTCTAACATATAATCTCTCCTAAGTAGGTAGGGTGGTGGTTGATGAGCGTCTTAAACGCTGCATGTGAAAAATTCCCCTTCGCGTATTCTTTTGAGATTTTGGTAGTTATGAGAGGAAGCACTTTTCCCTCCAGTGTATGGATAGTTGTAGCAATCGTTTTGTGATGCTTTTGAAAGGTTTTTGGTGTAAGAGGTGCAAAATGTTCTGTTATGATTGTTTTCATGCCTATTTTCTTTTTTCATTTATTTTTGAAAAGTTTTTCTGATGGTTCCTTTGTTTATTACCTTGTGCTGTAAAATACTGGTATTGAGGGCCTTGATATGAATCCCATGAGTAGTTAGAAAATGAATTTTCTACAAATTGACTTTGGGTAAAATCTTCGTTCTTTGAGGTGTAAGGAAGAGGTCAAAAAGAAAAATGTTGCTTAAAATTGTTGTTTTTTTCCTTTAACAAAGTTGTTTGCAAGAGCGCTTTGATGAGGGGCGTGGATATGGCGGGTGCGATCGCTCTTGGTTAGCGGATGGTGCTGGTACTTTTTATACACAGTACTCAGCTTGGTGAATCTATGGGTAAAAGCAGTTATCAAGAATTTTTCTCCATTATGTTTTTCTTACTGCTCCATATGAATATCTTGCCATACGAACATCTTGTTTGTGTATTTTTGCAACAAAATGTTTTTTATTTTGTATTGTTGCTCTTATTGTATTGCGCTGTTCTAAGATCCATAAGAGAGAAAACTCTTTCTTTGGTTGGGAGAAAAGCCTTTTTCAGCGCTTTATCATTAAAATAGAACACTTTATGATATCGTAAAGGGGGAAAAGCTTGTATAAGAATGATTTATTCATTTTGATGTATATCTTAAATGTTTTTTGGGAAAAATCGATGTTCTTGAGTGTGGGTGTTTTGAGAGTTCTTGTCTCAAAGATCAATCTTTTGTTTTTCTTAAGTCTTGATATTGGGGATTAGCGTTGTGAAATGTTTTTGGTTGTTTGTAGGGGATAAATTATACACAAAAAGCTTTGTAGGAATGTATTTGCAGACTTTCCCAAGTGGAGATGTTGGTTTAGTTATAGGTGATTTGAGGGGGTGGTATTTTTATAAAGATGATGGGCGCTGGTAAAACGATACACAAAATACAAAAAGGAAAAAACACGGATTTTTTTATCATGTTTTCCTTATATGTGTGAGGAAGCGTTCAAAAACTTTTTGTTAACGGGTTTTTAAAAAATAGAAATCTATGTTGTTTTTGTGGTTGTTCTTTTCATAGTCAAGATCTCATAATAGGAGGTTAGTTTTTCTTTTGTGGGGCAAAGCGGTTTTTTGCAGCTGCGGCTAACATTTCTTTTCTTCTGAAATAAATGGCGCGACCACATCGCAAAGGGGGGTGTCCTTGCATAAGAATAATTTGTTCATCTTGACGCATTTCTTGAATAACTTCATGGGGTAAAATCAGGGCTCTTTGTTGGTAATTGACGTTGTATGAACTCTTTCCTAAGGATAAGCCTCTTGATTTGCTTGTTCCGGTGACTTCAACGGTCATTTGGCCACAGCGTTCTGAAATGTCTTTGGCTGTTTGGAGGTCTTTAATGGCAGCATAGCTGACAAAAGAGCAGCTTTCAAACCATGAGCGTGCTCCGGCTTCTCCAAAGTGATTGACCAACTGACCAGAGGATTGATAAAAAAGCATTAAGGATGTACCGTATTTACGTCCACGATCGCGTGCTTCTTCTAAAATATTCATATAGCCTAGAAGATCAACTTCATCTAAGACAAATAAAACACGCTTTTTATAGTTACCGTCTGCTGTAACCATGGCATTGAGAAAGGCGCCAATAATTACACGTCCAATAGCTGGATAACTGTTTAAAATGCTTGCGGGGAGATTGAGAAAAACATCTGTATTGCCATTTGCAATATCTGAGGAAAAAAAATCATCTCCGCAGACAAGATCTGCGTAATTGGACAAAGAAAGCCATTGGGTATCTTTTGAGGCGGTTGTATAGACTCCTGAAAAGGTTTGTTCTGCCATTTCTGTAAAAATACCAACCATTTCACGAATAAAAGGAGAAGGTGTTGTTTCTTGAATCATGCGTAATTGATTAACAACAGCTGTTTCTGATTGAGAGAGAATGCCACGCAATGTTTTTAAATTGCGCTCGTTGTCTTCATATTCATCAGAAAATACAACGTGAGCAAGAAGAGCTGTTAATAAATTATGGGCTTGTGTCGAGAAATATTCTGCTGAAGAATTGTCTGATTTTTTATCTGTAAGGAGCAACTTGGAAAAGCTTACAATATTCGCTTCGCGTTGTGTGCGGGGTACGCTGTCGTCTAAAAGCCAATCGATGACATTAAAATTTTTTGTTAAAAATGAATTAGGATCGAGAACAATGACATTTCTATTCCCCATCTTTTGACGCGCAAATTTGACCATTGGGGCAACTTCTGTTGAAGGATCAAGACAAACAATAGACCCTGGATAGGTTAAACACGTAGGAACTACTGTACTTGTGGTTTTATAGCCACCAGAACCAGCAAAAAAGATCATATGAGTTGAACCAAAATCAAGATTAAAGGTTAGCAAAGGGGCTGTTCCACCCTTTCCCCATGTTGTTTTATTGCCAGGCGCAAAGGGAATTTTGCACACATTATCTTGATCAACACGGTATCTTTCACCCACAACAATTTGCCCATTGGCAGGAAAGATTTTTGCTGCCTCTCTTAAATTCATCCAAGAGGCCTCACCAAAAACACCTTTTTTTGCACGCTTGACCTTATTTTTAGGTGGAGAGGTTGTTATGAATTGAATGATGGAAAGAAAACCACCAATTATGATGCCAAAGACAACCATGGGGTCCATGAATTGAAGCGCATAGCTCCACGTTATTCCTTGTTGGCCAACATAGGGACTTAAACGTTTTATTTCACCACCAATATAGTAAAGAGCGGTTGTTCCAAAAAAAACAACGGAGACAAAAGTGATTGTTTTACGTAAGTGCAGTTTTTGCGACAGACTATACAACAATGAAACAGCAGCCGTTAGTGCTAAGACTAATAAAGGCTCAGAACGAAGAGTCCAATAAATTTGATCGCTCTTTAGTCCATTTGTTATTAACAGTAAAAAATGAGGGACAAGGAATATCGTTAAAGCACCTAAAGCGATTGGTGTTAAAATAAGTACCATTTGTGTTTTGGTATATTTCATTGTATTTTACTCTCAATTCTATCAGAATATGTTGCGAAATGCTCTTTTTCAGGTACGTGATATTAACTCTCATCTCTTTTTGCAAAGGTGCAGATAACGCCAAACAGTTTTCGTTTATGAGCCTTTCTCATCAAGGAGGAAGGTTTTATCCATTCTTAGCAGGCCATAGCGAATGCTTTGGAATGGCGCATTGTGCATATTTGTGCTTGCTGATGTACTTCTTTGGTTTGCTTAATAATTTGTGTAATTTGTTTGGCTTTATTTTCTGATACACCAATGCTTTGAGCCAGTGTTTCATAATCATTATTTTGAACTGCTTTATGTTCATTTGGTGAAAGACGGGTGTTGATCTTTTTTACAAAGTTGCTGAGCTCTTTTTGACATAAAGAATTTTTTGCTAAAGCTTCTTGCTGTAATTCTTTTGGCAAGGCGAGGAGATCTTGCAAGCTTTGACTTGGCATTTCTATTGTTTTTGCAAGGCGACTTTGTTCTGTTGCATGTTCTTGCGTGATTTCCTTTTCAGCATATTTTACAGCATACGCGAAATTTGCAACGGCAGTACAGAGCATACCAATATGATTTTTAGCGTTTGCACGTGCCTGATTTTGTAGTCCATATAAACTGAAACCTGCAAGACGAGAAACAGAGCTCGGTGCCCTTTCAATCTTGTTGGCGAGCTGTTGGCCTAAGCTTGGATTTTTGATGATTTCTACCATCTGTTTGTCTAATGTTTTTGTATTACCATAAACAATTTTTGACAGTTTCTGGACCTGTTTTAGGCTTACGTGGACACAGGCATCTTCTGCAACCATTTGGGCCGTTTCATTTTTTGTCAAAGGGGCTAATTTCTCTTCTGGAATGAGAATGCTTTCAAGCTCTTTTGTTTCGGGAACGGTAAAGGTAAATTTATCACCGGGTTTTAATGTTTTGAGTTGTTCTGGTGTGAGATGTTCTTTATTGCCGATAATGTAAGCTCCTTTTACATTGCAGGCAAAGCTGTTAAGACCAGCACCTCTATAGGTGCCCGTGTAGGTTTCACCTTCCTTTGTGACCATAACAGGGCGATCATTCACACTACGCCCAAGTTCTTTCGTGTTGCTCATGAATTCCTTTAAAAGAGGTATTTTATTGGGATTAGAGATATCGTCAAACAGATGTTGCATTGGTTCTAGATTGTCATTTTGTATTGCTGCAACACTAGCAACCAACATGCGTTCTTTTGTAACCAGTGAAAAATCAAGCTGATGCCCTGCGGCTTTGGCAAGATTTTCAAAAAAGATCCGTTGTGTACGTCCGTTGCCTTCTCTAAAGGGGTGTGTATAGTTGAGAGAGGCAAATATTTTGGCTGCTTCATAAGCAAATTCTTTGCATGATAAATCCTGCAAATTATTTTTTTCGGCAAGCGTTTGATCTAATTTTTGTAAACCTTCTTGTAATTCGCTACCGACTGCAAAATTTGTTATTTTTTTCATTACTGGAGCGACGGCAGTAGTACCATCTTCAAATGTAAAGGGAACATTGCGGGTTTGTCCAGCCCATTCAAAGGTATTTTCAAATAGACATTGATGAATAAGGCATAGATAGGAGCTATCAAACTTTTCTGGTAAGGGGGCTTCACGCAGATTAACCATCGCTTTTGCTGAATCATGCGCACATCTTGCCGTAAAAGCGTCAAGGTTTGTTATTCCATATTTATTTTTTAATGTTTTGCTTTTAGGATACATATAATGTTCAGGGGAAGGCACTGTGGATGTCACATCTGTTTTTTTTAATTTTTCTTTTGGCATTGTAGCTTCCTTATAATGTCGTGTTGTCCATAAGAGTATTAAATTCCTCGAGTGAAATATTCCCCTTTGCGTATTCTTCTAAAATTTTCAACGTTTTGGAATGAAGCGCTATTCCCTCTATTGCATGGGTGCTGATGGCTGCTTCAACGGCTTCACGGCGTTTTTTTAATTCTTCTTCTGTCATCGATAAAAGATTTTCTCTGTTTTCTGTTTCTTTGGTTTTCACGCATTTTTCCTTTTATTTGCAATCGTTTCTTTAAAAGAGCCTTTGGCAGCCGGTGTGATCTTCCTTTAGTCCCCTCCAAAGATGTTTCGTTGTTTGAAGGGATCGTAATAAATTTCTGTGACTTTAAATTTTCCTTCAATCCGTTTGCATTGGATGATGATATCAATCATTGAAATCAACAGTCCTCGAATATCATCACGCTCTAAATCACCACCGCCTTCACTTTCTTTGACCAAAAGGGTCATCTGCTCAAAGGCTGCAAGGGCTGTTGAGGCATGAACCGTTGTAATGGAGCCTGGATGACCTGAATTGACATTGCGGATATAATAAAAGGCTGTACCATCTCGAAGTTCTTGCAAAAGAATACGATCAGGACGCATCCGTAAAGATGATTCAAGCAACTCTTTGGGGCCAACGGAGGCTAAGCCTTGTCCATCTTTTGAATAGAACATTGAGACATGGTTAGGGTGTGGTATCACCAATTCTTGTGTGTCTTCGATGGTGATAATACGCTCTTCTTGAGGGATTTTTGCGATTAATGCTTTTGATAATGTTGTTTTACCCGAACCGGTTTTTCCCGCAATTAAAATATTTTTTTGGCATTCTACAGCTTGATTTAAAAAGGAGACAAAGTCTTTATTACAGTAGGCATGAGCTAAGTTATGCTCGATGATTTTGAGTTCGTTAAAACGAGAATGATAGTCATGCAAGGGCGTGAAAGATACCCGTTCACATAGCGAGAAGAGGCCCTTATTTGCGAGCTCTTCGAGAGAAAAACTCTGCGATGACGGTTTACGAATTGTCATACTAATCGTGTCTTTTTCGACAGCGGGCGGAATGACAATTTGAATACGCTCATTGCCTGGTAGCGTTGCAGATAATATTGGGTTTTTGTCCGATATGTTTTGCTTGGAATAGGATGCGACAACTTTCGCAATCCCCATAAGCTCATTAAAAGAGAGAGCCGGAGCTTCTATTATTTTCCATCCATCAAACCCTTCAGTCATTACTTGATAGGGACGATTGATAACAATTTCAAAGAGACTATCATCTTTCAAAAAAGTACTGATGGGTTCAAGTTTTGTGAGAACAATCGCAACGGTTTCATCGCTCATGGTATGTAAGTTTGAGTTCATTCTAAAGTTACCGCCGAATTTTTGTAAAAGTTTCTTGAAACAGCTCGATTGATAATCTGTTTTTTGTTTTCGATGACTTTCAATTTATAAACGCTGGAAAAATCTAAATCGCGGGCAACAAAGATATTCACCATTTCCCCTTGGTTTTTGGATAATGTTGGAGGAATATTGGCGTAATTTTCTACGAGAATGTTTGCGATGTTTTGTCCTGAAGAGACTGTTTCAGTTTCTTCTTTTTCCTGTTTTTTTGATAAACGTTTATTGGCATAGTGTGTTACATCTTTTATTAGTGATACAAGAAGCGCAGACCCAATCCTCTCAAGCCAATGGTTATCAATATCTCCATCCATACCAGAACGCCCTAAAGCATCCGTTGCCGGTGAAGCTAAGGATATAATGATACCATTGGGGGTTTTTGCTCTATTCCATAGTACAAAGAGACGTGTTTGGCCTTTTTTCAATCCGGCGCGATATTCACCAACAATTTGGGTGCCTTTATCAAGAAGGACAACACGACCATTGTCTGATAAGATATCTCTGGAAACAATACAACTGGCAAAACCTTGTTGATCACTGTTGATGGCTGTTTCTAAAATACAAGGGATAGACGTTCCCATCGCGATGATGTAGTTTCGATTGCCAAGGGTTGAAGCACGAATACCTTCAAGCACTGTGGGTTTAAGAAGATGATTAAAACGTTGTGTTATTTCATCAGGTTTGCTTTCAAGTTGGTGAGGCAAAACACCATTATTTGTTTGTGAATTTATTTTGCCTTGTTGTGTACTTGCATAAGCTAATACAGGAGCACGTTGTGCTGCTTCCAGCAGTGAGTTATCAGAATTTAATTGATTGATGTTTGGTGTTGGTAGCTCGACTTTTGGTAATAGAGCGTTATTTCGTTGAGGCTGTTCAAAGGGGGGAGGGGTAGGCTTTGCAGGGCGAAAAAGCTCTGTTTGTTTTATAACGTTTCCTTCTTTTGAAGATTCAATTGGTTGTTTTTTGTCTGTAACAAGTGTTGAATAGGCTAAATAAAGACAGACACTGAAAAGAATAATAAGAGCAATAGCTTTCCCCACATTGTTCTGTTGACTTTTCCCTTGAGCATTTTTTATTGTATCGCGATCATTAATGCTTTTTTCATCCACGGTGTTATTCATGGCTGCTTCCTAGGTTCATTTTACGTTGTACAGATGGTGATGTCGTACCTGTTTCAGGATTAATTCCTTCTGGTACGAACCTTTTATTAAAGATGCACAATACTTCATTCCCACGTCGTAACGTGAATTGTGCACCTGTTGCATGAACAATAACTTTGTTGCCTTTAATCGATTTGGGAATAAGCGCTTCTTGCCCATCAGGCGATACAATGTAAATGGCAGGGATTTCAATGTTGCCTAAAAAGATAAAGGTTGTTGTTTTCCCATTATCATAGACAGAAGCGGGTTCAATAAGGGAAGAGCCTTGGGCTTCATAAGCCCAATTGCGTGGTCCAAAATCTTCATGGATATTTAAAATATCATTGACAAAGTTTTCTTCACGTTGTTTTTCTTTTTCTGCTTCGGCTAATTTCTTACGTAATGCTTCATCTTCTGGGTAACGAAACTTTACCAAGAAATACGTCTCATTGCCGGCTGAAACATCACCTTCACGGACTTGTAGCTCGAATTGATAAGAGCGTTGTGTTCCATCTTGGCGGCTTGTGACAATTTGTAAATTGGTCACAGGTTGGACTTCACGTGGTTTGAGAAAAACAAAGTGTCCAGCCGGAGCAACTTGCCAAGCAACCGAATTTCCAATTCCTACATAGGTTACTTCTTCATCAACGGCAAATTCTAGTTGAACCGAAGAGCGAATGGAGCCAATGATTTGTACGACGTTGTAGGGGTCATAATTGACAAATCTGATGCGGTTATCTTTACGTGCACTGACAGGCGCTGTTTCTGCAAGTGAGAGAACTGTGTGAAAGCTGAAAGTGATCGTAAAAATTAAAGAGATTGTTTGTAAAAGTCTGATCATTTTATCACCTCTGGATCAGATCTATATTCCGATACTTGAAAACCAAGAGGGTTGATAAGACGATCAGACGTTGAAATGTGTGCGTTCACGTAGGAAAAATTTAAGATTGAAATCCAATGGGAAATATTTTCTTTTTCATTAAAGTCTCTGATCGTTTTATAGTAACGAACTTGGATAAGATCTTTGCTTATAAAAGAGATTGATTTGATTGTGACCGTAGCAATCATGTTATGATAAATATTTTGCGGACTTTCTGGATTATTGCCCGCGTACCATTTTGCAAAACGGTTTTGTTCTTTTGGAGAAGATAAAAGAGAAACTAAGCGAAAATTGTTTTCTGCTTCGGATGCTTGAAAACCTTCACGAGCACGAACATATTGGCTGGCAAAATAACGCGTTATCGCTTCATCATAGTCGTTAGGGGATTCTTTTAGGGCGCTTACAGTATCAATAATGCCTGTTGAGTTATCAACGCGGATAACAAAAGGCTCTACTGTTTTCAAAGGCGTCAAAGCTGCGACAGCTAAAGCCAGCGCAATCGTCATCAATCCCAAAAGCACTGTTAAAGCCATGGAAATTTTCATCCGCACGCGCATGCTATGCATGCGATCAATGTCAAATGAGCGCGCTTCTTTTATATATTCTTCAAGGGCATCACTTTTCACGCATAACCTCCACTTTTTTATCAGATCGTGCTTCATGAATAACCGGCTTTAATAAAGCTGAATTGAGTGCCAAATTGGCTGTTACCTTTTCACTTTCCAAAGTATTGAGAATGATGGGAGTGGTAACAGGCTTTACGCTCTTTTCTGAGTGGACAACGTTTTTATTGTCCCAATTCCACTTATCTTTATTTAAAGCACGTGTATGTTTGCCATTACAGCGTGGTGGTTTTTTAGGGCCACTCAAAGAGGCACAACCAGTAAGAGCGATTGTTAGGACCATAACAAAAGTTATTTTTCGTTTCATTTTTTGAACTCACAAATATCTTGGAATACAATGCATGAGAGCCTTTATTCTGAACATTTTTACAAATTTATATGATGCAAGATTTTGATTGGTTTTGTTGTAAGACCCAAGATGCTAGATCTTTCATGGAAAAAGATCATGGTGCGTGCGCCAAAGGGCGCACGCAAGGCAAAAACAAAAATGCTTATTCTTTTAAAGAGGTGCTTTATCTTAAAATCGACCACGTCCACCTCCGGATCTTCCTGCTTTTGCCGCCGCACCTGCCGCACCTTTACCGGCAGCTCCTGAGATTTGTAAAGTGGCACTTTTTATTGCATTCCCACTCGCTCTTGCACTATTGGCAAGCATTGTGAAAACCTGTCCTCCTGAAGAGACAGCAGTGTTAAAGTATGGTCCGCCAGAGGCCAGCGCTGTTGCAATACCGGGAAGCGCACGGAAGATAATAACCCCTATGATCGAAATGACGATGACAGGGGGGAAAAGAACATAGATTGATTCATATGAAACTTTGAGAACCTGTAGGATAACTTGACATATAATGGTTCCAAGCATGATCACGAGAACTTGTAAAATGGTAAAATTGATCAAAGTTGTAATCCATGCATCGGAGTATTTTCGCGTTGCATTGAACAAATACAAACTAATGAATAGAGGACCAAGACCTATAATCATGACGAGTGCAACTTGTGCAAACATTTGCACAATAAAACCACCTATACAAAAAAGAATAACCGCGAGAAGCATGATAGAACCAAGAAGACCCACAATGATCTTTTCAAAAAACCAAGCATTGTATAAGACTTCTTGATAGCGCGAACTTGCCTTTAACAAAATATAATCAAAAACATTGGAGCTTGCAGGATTGCTGTTAAGCGCATTCCCAATAGCGTTGGATAAATCTTTGAAGAAAATATCCTTGACGTAAGTATTAAATGTATCCGCATTCGTTGCCATTGTTGTAACAACAACGATTTTAACAACATTATTGAGAAGACTATGCATGGAAAGCGCAACGCGACCTGTCATAACATTATAGCCATAAAGAAAGATAAAAATGATTGCAGCGAGATTTAAGGGCGCTGAAATAGCAGAAGATAGCCCACTCACCGTTGTGTCCATCACATTATCTAAGGGTTTTAAAATATACCCAGAAACGCTTTCAAAGGGAGAAAAACTAAAGTCTGACATTTGTATTCGTACTTTCAAGTTTTTCTTTTAATTGTTTTTCTTTTTCTTTTAATTGTGCCTCAAGATGTTTATGCTTTTGTTGTTCCTTTTCTTCACGTAATTCATCTTTTGTTTTCGTATCTCTTGCTTGAATCATATCGAGAGACTGAAGTTTTAAAGAACTTACTTGAAGATCTGCTTGAAGAAGAGAAAGCTTTACTTGAATCTCTTGTCGAAGGGTTTGCAATTCTTCGGGTTTTGTGTCTGGTTTTGATTTAATATTTTCAAGTTGATTACTTATTTCTTTAATTTTTTTTGCAGTATCTGTTGCACTTTTATAAATGGTTTCAGCTGTTTCTGATTTTGCAGCATCTAATTTTTGTGTGTTCTCGAGTGCTTGTTTATAATATTCCTCCGCATCGGGTGTCGTTTGTGATATTGCATGAGAAATAAAAGAAAAAGATAACAGTGTAACTAAGCCATATTTTTTCATTGATTTTTTCTCCTTTGATAAAATATGGGCAGCCATTTGTCAGGGTCAGCTCCATATTCGTTGATAATTTCATTCATGAGTTCAATGTTTTTTGTTGTGCCGCTTAAAACGGCGATCTCATCATTCATTCCACGTAAGTTAAGTTCTGCAACAACGGAACTTTGCCCCTGTTTGACGAGAAAACGACGGGATTCTCTGCTTAATTCTGACTGTATCAGTTCAAATTCACGCTCAGTAAGTTTGAAAGCTTCGACATAATCATTATAATTTGCTTTTTGATTTGGAAAAAATATTTGAGTGGGGCACTGCTCAATAATTGTGTGCGCGATTGTTGAGTTCAAAGCATCTTTAGGGCTTTGTGTTGCAAAGAGCATCATGCCATTTTGTTTACGGATTGTTTTTAGCCGATCTTGAGCAAAAGCTTTGAATGAATCATCTTCCAAAGCTTTCCAGAATTCATCAACGACAATAATGATGCGCCGCCCATCAATCAAATCAAGAATGCGGTGAAAGAGATACATCATTAAGGGACGCCGAATTTCTTCATTGTCTAAGAAATCGGTCATGTCATATCCAATGAATTGCGCATTTAAATTGAGATCATCTTGATCATTATCAAAAACCCATCCTAAATCATTGCCTCTAATCCAGCGTTGCAGCCGTATGGCAATCCCTTCTTTGGATGTGTTGTCAAAAAACAGTTGAAGTGCACCAAGAGAGCGCTGGGTTGGGGGTAAGTTTTCTAAGGAATCAATAGCTTTGGCGATATCTTGTCGCTCTTCTTCTGTTACGATTTGCCCTTCAGCGCTTACCAGCTTTAAGATCCAATTACGAAGAAAGATTTTATTTTTTTCGGTGTATTCCATGCCCTTTAAGGGAGCAATACCCGTGGGCTGCCCATTTTTTAAAGGTTTGTATTTCCCTCCTCCAGCCCGTACAAAAATCTCTGCTCCTTGATCTTTATCAAAAAAAACCATTGTTGGATTGTGTTTTTGTAATTGTGCAAGAAGAAAATTAACAATCACTGTTTTACCGGATCCCGATGGACCACAAACAAACGTGTTTCCAAGATCGCCATAATGAAAATTAAAATAGTAAGGTGAACCAGCCTGTGTTTTTAGCAATGCGACAGCAGCTCCCCAAACATTATCGTTCAGTTTGCCAACGGGAAAAGAATGGAAAGGCGATAAAGCGGCAAAGTTTCTGCTAGTAATGGCGCCTGAACGCGCCCGATAGCTAAAGTTTCCAGGAAGCTGTGCCCACCATGCTGCTTCCAATCCTAAATCTTCTCTGGCAATCACCGCTCCTCCATTGGTTAAATGGGAACGTGCTTTTGATAAGTTTTCAGACAATATTTTGGGATGATCAGCAAAAACAGCTAAAGAAATGTGGTGTTCTCCCAAAACAAAACGGTTTGATTCTAAATCATCTAGCGCTTCATCTAGTGCATCGATTTGTGAGCTAGCACGGTCAGCTGCATTGATCATTTGATTTTGTTTGCGGCTCATAATTGCACTGGCGGCTGCCTTACTTTTAAAGACAAAGGATTGTGTTAAAATGAATTCAAATGGCACCGTAAGCAGACCATCAGTCATACCTGGGCGTGTTTTAGAAGGATACTCTTTCCATCCAAACATGCCCACAAAGCGTTCATTGCTTTCATGGCGAATTTCGATAATTTCTTTCCCAAAAATAACACGATCTGAGTAAATTGTTGAAGCAATAGTTCCAAATGTGAGAGGAATACGCTCACGTCTTCCCCCTACCAGCTGGTGGAGAAATTCACTTTGTTCGGAAAATAAAAGTCCTTCATGTTCATAGATTGATAACAGACGGACTTCATATTCTTCCAAACCTTGCATAAGATCTTGACTTAACTCTTCGAGTTTACGAATAGCTTCCTCATCGGGTTCAGATTGTGTTTTCTTCGCTTTGCTCAAGCGCTGAAAAAATGAAACCAGCTTTTCTGTTTTATCCGCTGCCGGATTCCAAAGCAGTGAAATAAACAAATCATTTCTATACAGTTCTTGTGAAACCATTTTCTTTTTATATTTTTCATCTAATGTTGTTGCAAAAGATGAAAGAAAATGACCTTCTGGGTATATCGTTTCACGGCGGCGGATGATGTGAGAATATAAAGCAAGCCGTTCGTCTGCGATATTTTTTAAAAGGGTGTTTAATTGGTTGTGTAAAGAATTTAATTGATCAATATCCGCAGTGTCAAAATTTATACCCTCAACAGCCAACACAACCATTAAACAGCGTGAATTTAAAGCAACGACATGTTGGTTGATGTAGCGTATATAGGGAATATATTCTTCAGGCAAAGTTTCCCGTTTCATTATTGACATCTGTTTCACCGGCTTCGTTCCTTCAGCTTAGTTCCTTATAAGTGCGGATAAGGCGTAAAGGGGAGGTCGAACCTCCTCCCCATCTGTTGAGGTTTTTTTGTTTTCCTCGGGTATTGAGCCATGCAAATAATACGCGAAATTGGTTGTGATCATACTTTGTCACTTCTCGCAAAATAAAGTGTATCCCAATCCCAAGACCAAACATGGTAAAATCACTGGTCAAAATGAAAAGAATGGATGTCGCCATGACATTAAGCGCCATCGCTTCCATTGTAACACCAGCAAACATGGCTGGGCGCGTACAGGCAAGGAAAAGAGTATCTTCGTTCATTTATGTTGTGCCCGCTAATTTACCAACGAGAGCAGGGGCACCAAAAACAATAGCAATCCCCAGAACACAGTAAGCTGCTTTGCGTAAGTCAATAAAGCCGTACATCCAACCAATCCCCACAGCAGCAACACATATAATTGCAATAAGCTTTGCCGTTGCACCCGTCATCATTGCGACAATGTTGCCTAAAACACCATCAAGATTCCCGAAACCACCTCCACTAGCAGCAGGAGCAGCATAAGAAAGATCAGATACAAAAACTGCCGTAAAAAGCAGCATGGTCACGATAAAAATGATGTTTTGGAATCTATTATCTGTCATTTTACCTCTCTTTAACAAATAATATTTGTTCATATGTCGACATTCCATTGCCTCTAACAAACTGGAGAGTGTTGTCATTTGATGACAGTTTAATTCTCCTCGTTTGTTTGTTTTAAAAGCCTTGATCGTGGATCTGTTCACTCTCAAGCTCTTCTTCTTAAAGAGACAGAAGTCTTTTCAAATTGAGATTGTGCTACATGAAAATGGCAATTTTAAGTTGTACTCGTTTGTAAAAATAACAATATTAAAACAATGCAAGAAGGAATATTATTCTTTACAAAGTGTAGTTAATATGCAACACAGATATTTGAATTTTTTCTTTAAAAACAAGGGGATTGCTGATAAATAATGTGAAAGGATAGAAAAACAATGAATTTTTTGAGCGAGCGTGTTAAGAAATGCTATTTAAATTGATTGTTATTGTTTACATTATGGGTTCCATAGTGTGGGGATTAAGCCAATATAAAGATAAAATGGATTTCAGCATTCTTAAAACATTTGAGACGCAAGATATACAAGATATTGTCGATCTCTATCGAGAAGAAAAAAAGTTGGGTAAATCTATCACCAAACAGCAATTAGAAAAAAATGAATCAGATCTCGATTTGCAGAAGAGTGTTTCATTAAACGATGTTGCAAATAATGCTGTTGTTTTTCATGGTAAGGCCTCTGTTACAAGTGGGGTTACATTTAAATTACTGACGCCTTCTGCACAATCTTGGCGATCACATATCATCCGTGATATTCATCTTTATGGTGTAGACACATGTGCACCCCGTCAAAAAGCAAGATTAAATGATCAAGAATGGCCCTGTGGTGTGGTTACAATGGCTTGGCTTGTCACCAAAACACTTGGGCAGGATTTATCCTGTAAACAGGCTTTGATGCACAATGGTGTTTATTATGCGCAATGTTTTGTTCAAGGGGTTGATTTAGCTGAGGCAGGTCTTACAGAAGGTATGTTGGTACTCTCAAAAGAGGGAAAAAATCCTATTCCAGCCCAGTATCATCATGCGGAAGAAAAAGCACGTGGCAACAAGATTGGTCTTTGGTCAAGTGATTTCACTGAACCTTTAAAATGGCGGAGAGATAATGGATCTTACAACCCCTTTGCAAGTCCGTGATTGGTTTTAACGAACATATTTACTTAAATCTTTATAGAGAAAGCTTTATCAATAAAATTGTACCAAACCATAGAGCAAATTTGAATAAACCGTGAGATTATTTTCGTTTATGAAGTAAATGGATGATACTTCCTTTTTCAGGGAGGTTTGCTCTCAAAATCGCTCTTCTATTTTTACTTATGTGTTTTATACAAGCAGGAAAACTTCATTGTTGGTGGCAAAGCATTTTTGAGTATTTGTGTTTGAAGGAGAAAGTGAGACGATAAAAAACGCTCAAGAAACGGATTTCTAGAGCGAAGTTGAAAAAGTAAAAAATGAACAGCCCCCAAAATGGGATAACGTTTGATATAACTGATAGAATATTTTACAATGCCTTAAAAGAATTCCTAGCAAAAGTTTTCTTCATCAGAATTTTATCTTCAGGATTGGATCACGTTTTTTACTTCTTTAAAAGTGATCAATCTGTTGCATTCCTTGAAAAACTTTCATAATTATCTGCTTCTAAATTCAGATTTCTAAAAGATGGATGGATTTCAAGTAGACTCTACACGAAGAAATCTTCGTAAAAATGATTTGCCTTGTTGATTGTTTTCTATGTACCATAAAACGTTTCTATTTAAGCATTCGATGGGGGAACAATAATCAACATACAAATAGGTAAAAAGAGCTCATACTTTTTTGTTATGGCTTTGTCACCCATTGATCGTGAGACTTAAGTATTATAATGCTCATAGGCTTTCTATAGGGCTAGGGGCGATTCCTATTGCAATGTAACTATTTGAAATCAGTTGGACAAAAGCATTAATGCGCCTTCTAATTTCGTCATTTGTGTTTAGTTTGGGCTCTTTCCTTCTCATTGTATTTTATGACAAACTCATATGATAGCTATTGTGAGCTCTTCTTTGCGTTATTTTACTCAGAGTGTTCACTTTGAAAGCAAGTCAGTGATAGTGAGGCTGTATTCTCATACAGTGTGAAAATTCAACCCTCATTTGGGGGGATGATATTAACAGATAAGATATTTAAAGAGGGATAAAATGAAAAAAAATTATTTTATTATGCACGGCTCTATTATTCGTCGTGGGGTGTGAAAAAAACTATAGCGTAGAAGATTTTAAAAAAGATGCAAAATTAAAAGAAGAATGGGGAATGAAGTGTTTTTTTTTCAGGACAAGCTGTTAAGGAATCTAAAAACTGTCAAAATGTCTTACAAGCAGATACTGAAATGTTTTTCTCGCCAAAGCTTGATGTTACAGACAGTGGTCATGCATCTCAACAGTAAAGTGTGATATAAAAATTCTAAAATAAAGAAGTTACGGCTCAACGAATGCTCGCTTCTTCAATTGTTATAGCGGAATTTTTTATCATTTTTCATCTTTCAGATGAGCTCCCTAAATCATATTCGCAATCCTATTGTTTGTTTCAACTTTATCAGATTGAGGATTATGATCATGAGAGAACTAGATACATTGTCTTATAGAAATATCTCTCAAGGTATCCAAGCCTATTTTGCGACGCTGTTCGTAAAGGGTATATAAAAAGCAAGTAAAATAAAATAGTTATGTCTAATATGGGGGAATAGGTGAATCTTGATTCTATTGAGTTTTTTTGCCTCTATCCCTCATCTTTTTGAAGCTTTTTTATCGCCTCTATAGCTAACCTTTTACGGTCTGCGCTCTTTGTGTAAAGAGATGCCATAGCATCATTTGTCCAGCCAAAGAGTGCTTTCAATTGTGATACTGTTGCACCAGAGTTAGCTGCGCGTGTTGCTGCTAATTTTCTTAATCCATGCGCCGATTTTTTAATTCCAGCAGCATTACAAGCGTCTCTAAATGTATCGCCAAAGCTTTCTTTGGAGAGTTTTTGATTAGTTTTACTACAGATGAATGTTTCTACTCCAATAGGACCAGCTTCAAGCGTTTTGGCTAATTCCGGTAAAATAGGTAGAAAGACATCTGTTTGGAATTTACTTTTCTCTGTCTTGAGATGAATAATATTGTCTTTGACATCTTTCCAGCCAATTCGTACCGCATCACCACGACGCAAGCCCGTATATAAAAGAACATCAATCCAGACACGTTCATGGGTACCATGATGCCATTTGTGATAATATTTCTCAACATCTTCTTCTGTCCAAACAGGAAAGCCGCTTTTATTTTTAAGAGGAGGTTTTTTGACGCCTAAAGTTGGATTATTTTCCAAAAGACCTTGATCAATTGCCCAATTAAAAAGTCCATTAAGGGCTTTCAGAAAGTTTCTAGCCATTGCTGGTGTTTCTTTACGCCGTTCAACACCGGCTATAATATGTTTCTTTTCAATTGCTTGGTATGGAATATTTCCTATGGAGTCGCATATCTTCATAAGAATGTATTCTTTTTGTTTCTTTGTAGTATTAGAGTAGCTATGCCAATTAGAGCTGTTAAAGTATTGTTTAAGCAGCCATGCAAATGAACCTTCAACAAGTTTACCGGTTTTTGATTTA
>NZ_JBHIOG010000074.1:0-1796 GCF_042195435.1 Bartonella sp. CL162QHHD | reverse complement strand
CGTCATCTTATTCGGAACGCCTTTGACACGCCCTTGACCTGCCTTTGGGGGTATACGCTTTTTAATGGGTTGTGGAGCCTGCTGTGTATTTTCTGATGTCATAAAATACGCCCTCCAGATAATAAAAAACCCCGCATTTGCGGGGACTCCAAACTGCACTATCCCTCGTTTAGATACAATACGACCACGTACAGTGCTGTCATTAAATACGATTTGCTACACTTTGTCAACATAAAAATAACACATATTGATACATTTGAAAAGAATCGGTTAAACAGCACTTATGAATAATTAAGGGTTCAAAATGATGAAATCATTATCCATAACACGCATCATAACATTTATAGCTTTCTTTTCTATATCAGCGCTACCTGCATCAGCGTCATTTGGATTTATAGACAAATTGACGCGTATGTTTACAAGTGTAGATACTATAGAGAAGTATAATCAACTTTACAATAAATACGTAAGTGAATCATATATTGGCTCTATGCATTCTGAAAAGGTACGCAAAGCAGAAGAACTTTCACTCAGAAATGGCGGAGAATATTCATTTTTTAACAAGGAAGATATATTGTATCGTCACATATCAGTTGTTGGTTGTGCATCCCTTATGAGTTTATTGCGGGGTGATTATAATAAGGAGATGTCGCAAATGGATCTACCCAATGTAATAAAGCGTTTACGCGATGAATATGATTGGAGTGAAAGCGATTTTATGTGGGCATACGACGTGGTCAATGATAACGAGGATCCAATGATTTATTATGCAAAAAAATTTATGACGGCTATAGATAAGCGTTACGATTTCAGAAAAGAACAAGTAGATAACATAGTATCTCACGTGAAAACAAATGATCATAAATGGTTAAAGGAACTCAGTGAACATTGCGGAAACTTACGAACGATATACTATATAATGCAACCGTAATAGAGCTTGTCATTTACGATCAAAATGTTTCTGAAGCACATTAAGAGCAACGCGCAGTGAATTCACAAGGTGGGGTAGCATTTGATCTTCTATAACGAGGCACTGTAGCGCTGCATAAAGGTTATATTGTCTATAGAGGCATTGGGCTTCTTTTAGTGCCTCTTGCGTGTTTATAAACTGCTCTGTTGCAAATTCTACCCATTTATCTCTTGCCTTATCATCAGATGATGATGGCATTTCGTCATAAATTGCATTAGGCAAGCCTTTTGCACAAAGGTAATTATTCCTTATCTGTAAATACTGTTGCGCGGCGTCATATTGCTCTTGTGTAAGCACGCCTTGTAAACAAAGCCGCCCTATATAAGACCCAGAAAGTGGATTTTTTGCCTCTTGTAGCGTTAAACCGAAGCGTTTTGCACGCATTTCTATTGCCAATTTATCAACGGCTTCACGCAGTGCTTTTGCACGTGATATACGTCCGTTTGGTTCTCTTACCTGCCCTGCTATTTTAGGGCGTCCCCTTTTTTTATTTTTTTTCATAACACCGCCTTTTATTTAATAAGGAACACTGTCATTCATAACGGTATGGGGCGTATCAAGAGGTCTGTAAATGCTTCTGTTATAAGCAGATGACTGATCTTGATTATCATCATTTTTGCCATCTAAAAGCTTTAACTCGCCTTTGTACTGAGGCAATATGACTTCTGTTACATAGCGATCAATACCGTTTTTATCTTGCCATTTACGGGTTTGTAGTCGCCCCTCGATATAAACTTTGCTTCCTTTATTCAGATACTGGAGAGCTATTTTTGCAAGATGTGGATTAAACACCACAATGGAATGCCATTCGGTTTTGTCTATTCTT
>NZ_JBHIOG010000073.1:0-1602 GCF_042195435.1 Bartonella sp. CL162QHHD | reverse complement strand
AGGGGTTCAAGCGAATAATCAAGTTGCAGAACTTCAAAGCCGTCAGAATTCTGCGAGAACCTTAACGGCATCTGGTGGAGGGGGAAGTACAGGTCCACTTTCATGGGAAACGATGGACGCTATGACGGATAAAGAGTTTCAAGCGTGGTACAGTAATCCAAAAAACCGAGTGCTTATACGCAAATTGAGTGGTGCGGATGATGAAGATTAAGTGAAAGACTTTTAGAGAATAAGCCGCCTTTGGTGCGGGTTGGTGTTCCGGCTTTAAGCCGGTTTTTTTATAGCAAAGAAAGGTGAAATAAATGGCAACAACACATATAGGGATTAATGATCCACATGCGTTAAAAACATGGGCGAGAATACTTGATGCGGAGGTCTCCAAAGCAACCCCCATTGCTCCTTTGATGGGGCAGGATTCCAATAGCATTATTCAGGTGAAAACAGAGACGCAAAAAGGCAAAGGGGATTGTGTAACATTTAGTCTGCGAGCTCAGTTATCAGGACGTGGTGTGAGTGAGGGAGAAACCCTTGAAGGCAATGAAGAGGCACTCCAATTCCTTCATGATAAACTGTATATCAATGAACTTTATCATGGAACAAGAATTGCCAATGAAGGCACTATTGATAATCAGCGCACATTGTTTAATTTGCGCGAAGAAGCCAAAAACAGTTTATCAGATTGGTATGCGGACCGTTTGAGTTTGATGTTTTTCGTTCATGCTTGCGGTTATACCGCTAACAGGCTCCGTTTTGAGGGAGAACTGGTTGATCTTGATCCTCTTTTTTGGGGCTTTAATGCACCGTTAGCTCCAAGCAATAAGCGCATTGTGCGACCAGAAGCAAAAACCAAGGATGAAGATCTTACAGAAAAAGCCAAACACAGCTTTAATCTTAAATTGATAGATGAAGCGGTTCAGTGCGCTAAGCTAGCGAATCCTAAAATTAGACCGGTTCGTGTGAATGGCGAGAGTGTTTATGTGTTGTATTTGCATCCCATTCAGGTAACGCAATTGCGCACCAATACAGAGACGGGTCAATGGCTTGATATTCAGAAAGCCGCTTATACCGGTTCGCGTTCCAAAAACCCAATCTTTGATGGTTCTCTAGGCATGTACAACGGTGTGATTTTACGTGAATCAGAGCATGTCACCAATGGTGTTAAATCCACGGATAGTACACGTCTTGAAGGTGTGCGCCGTGCTGTTTTGCTTGGAGCGCAAAGTGTCGTTATGGCATTTGGTAAGAGTTACGGTAAGACCCGCTATAAAATCGAAGAAGAAACCTTCGACTACAAACGCGAATACGGTTTTGGAGTGCATACAATTATGGGCATGAAGAAAACGCGTTTCCAAATGCCCGGAAGAGCACAAGGAGCCCAAGATTTTGGAACGATAGTTATCCCCACCTACAGCGGTGAAGTTGAGTGATGAGGAAAGGAAATAGGACATGGTAGATGGCGTAACAGGACACTTACACGGCAGAGATCTTCATACACATCAGGTCAGTTTTTTGCGTTTGAATATCTCGTATAAAGATAAGCATTTGACACGCAAAATCGGGACTTTACCGCGTGGTGCGATGATCCTTTCGATTAAAGCGTTT
>NZ_JBHIOG010000072.1:0-1171 GCF_042195435.1 Bartonella sp. CL162QHHD | reverse complement strand
TTCTTTTAAAATGCGCGTCATCTTATTCGGAACGCCTTTGACACGCCCTTGACCTGCCTTTGGGGGTATACGCTTTTTAATCGGTTGTGGAGCCTGCTGTGTATTTTCTGATGTCATAAAATACGCCCTCCAGATAATAAAAAACCCCGCAAATGCGGGGATTCCAAACTGCACTGCCTCTCGTCTAGATACAGTACGACCAAGTACAGCAATGTCATTAAATACGATTTGCTACACTTTGTCAACACTAAAATAACACATATTGATAATTTCAAAGGGAATCGCTTATAAGAGCTACTTGCAATGAAAAATAATGGATAAACTATGTCTAAACGCTTCATTTTAATAGGTGTAATCATTATCGGAATGTTAGCTTTTAGCTTTTATATCTTAAACAACCAAGGGACAACACCATGTGATAAGCTAGTAAATAAATTAGGAAATGTTTATAGGAACATATTTCAAAAAAGCGATATTCCTTTATATATGAAGTCCGAAAATGGAGAATGTTATCGCTTTGATGTTGTTGATAAAAAAATAAGCCATTTTAATAAAAAGATAAAGGAATGGCTCATAATAAGCTTTATAATAATCACCATAATGTCTCTTCCGATTAACATACTCTGGCGATTTAGACTAAAGATTCCTGCGTTTTTATTTGCAATAATGACCGCCTTAGCTGTTATTGCCATTCCCTCCATATTCTATTGATAGTTATTTTTGTAAAATCTGAAGCACGTTAAGAGCAACACGCAGCGAATTCACAAGATGTGGTAGCATTTGATCTTCTATCACGAGGTACTGTAGCGCAGCGTGAAGATTATACTGTCTATAAAGGCATTGTGCTTCTTTTAGTGCCTCTTGCATGTTGATAAACTGCTCTGTTGCAAATGCTACCCATTTATCTCTTGCCTTATCATCAGATGATGACGGCATTTCGTCATAAATTGCATTAGGCAAGCCTTTTGCACAAAGGTAATCGTTTCTTATCTGTAGATATTGCTGGGCGGCGTCGTATTGCTCTTGAGTAAGCACGCCTTGCAAGCAAAGCCGCCCTATGTAAGACCCAGAAAGTGGATTTTTTGCCTCCTGTAGCGTTAAACCGAAGCGCTTTGCACGCATTTCTATTGCCAATTTATCAACGGCTTCACGCGGTGCTTTTGCACGTGAT
>NZ_JBHIOG010000071.1:0-1265 GCF_042195435.1 Bartonella sp. CL162QHHD | reverse complement strand
GATTGTTTATCAGCATCTTCAGTTTAATCAGGCGCGTGATATTGATAATCTTGATGTTGATTTAGGAAAATTTCATCAATGGGTGGGGCGTGTTGGTGGGCGTTTAAGCAAGACACTTAATGTTTCTGAAGAGGGACGTGTCGTTTCTTTTTATAGTAAGCTTTCTTATTTGCATAGTTTTGAAGATAAGCAATTTGTTTCTTTTAAAAACGATTTCCAATTAGGTTTTTTTGGTTCTTTTTTGGAAGCAGGTCTTGGGTTTAATGCTCGTCTTTCTTCAAAACTTTTTCTTCATGGAGATGTAACTTATCAGCATAAATTTAAGAAAGCTGGTTTTTCTGGAGCCAGTTTCTCTGCTGGATTGCGCCATCTTTTTTGAAGAGATATAATGTGCATTTTTATATGAAAGGCAGAAGATTTTTCTGCCTTTTAATGTATTGAAATTTATTTTTCCTCATCAATATGGTTATTTTTTTGATATAAAAGATTACAATAGATGCTTTCTTCTATGCGATGAGGAATTTTCCTAAAATTTTGATATTAAGATATGGGGGCAGATTTCATTGTGAATGTGAGAAGCTTGAATGCTAAATTCTTGTGGTATAATCTTTTAAAAGAGACGATATTGATGGTTGTTTTTGTCCATTTCTTTATTAAATTTTATAGATCATAAGTTTAGTCTTTACGAGATTTATGCATTTTTTTGAATTTTGTTTTAGAACTTTATTTACGTTTATATCATTTCATACGCATATTATTTGTTTCCTTTTTTAGGATGTTTACTTAAGAATTTTGGAGAAATACTTGTTTTTAGAACAAACAGAGGGAGTTTGAGGTCAAATTATAATAAAAGTAAAGTATGCTTTATCGTATTGTTACGGTTGTTGTTTTGTAAATGATAGGTGGCAGAGAAATTTTGATTGGATACAGGATATTATTTTTATTGCGGTTATGCGCGGATATCATCATTCTTTTTTCAGCATTTAATATTTGCGCAGATTTTAGCACTCGAGAATGTTCATAAGAAGCAATACACCTTTTTTCAAAAGTCCTTTTTTACATGCCAGCTTCGTTTGTGATGAACAAGGGGTTAATTGATTAAATATAAACAGGTTTGAATGAAAGAAATTTATAATATTCAGTTTTTTATTGAATATGTAGAATGATGAGTGAGTATTCTAAATCATTGATGAAATTTTCCTAAATCAACATCAAGATTATCAATATCACGCGCCTGATTAAACTGAAGATGCTGATAAACAATC
>NZ_JBHIOG010000070.1:0-5967 GCF_042195435.1 Bartonella sp. CL162QHHD | reverse complement strand
GATCCTGAAAGCTTGATTGAATTGGATGGAAAGACAACGATTAATAATATTTTCATCGGGCTCAATGCAGAAAACAGTGGTGCAATCACAATGACGGGAGGAGCTGTAACCGCAACAAACATGGCAGTGCTTGCAAAAAGCGGTGGGCATATTAAAGTCACAGATGTTGCTTTAACAACAACAAATGGTAACTATGGTGCTGCTGCAACCGATCCTGAAAGCTTGATTGAATTATATGGAAAGACAACAATTAATAATGCTGTAACCGGACTTGATGCAGAAAATAGTGGCACAATTATAATGACTGGTGGAACAGTAACTGCGAAAACCATGGCATTATTTGCAATGAACGGTGGACATATTAAGGTCACAGATGTTGCTCTAACAACGATGGATGGCAACGGATACGGTGCAGCTGCCAGCAATCCTTACAGCTTAATTGAATTGCATGGAAATACAGCGATTAGCAATACTTTCATCGGACTTTATGCAGAAAACGGTGGCACAATTAAAATGAATGGAGGGACCGTAGCAGCAAAAGGATCAGCATTTGTTGTAAAAAATAGCGGATATATTGATGTAACAAATGTTTCTGCAACAGCAGAAAACAGTGGCATAACATTTGATAAATCCGAGGACGATAATGCCTTAGAAATCAACTTGACAAATACAAAGATTCGCACTGAAAATAGTATTGGAATTAACGCAGACCAATCAATCGGTATAGCCAATCTCAAAAATTCAGAAATCAGTGCCGATATTTTATTAGCAGCAAAAGCTTCAACTAAAGAAAATAATTTTGCTTTTACATTAAATGCTAATCACTCCGTATTAAAGGGAAGAGCAAAAATTGCAGAAAACAGAACTGTACGCTTTGATTTGACAAACAAAACAACATGGATATTGAAAACCAGTACAAAAGAAACCGATGATGACGGAAAACTGCTTGCTATTGCTCAAAGGTCACGTTCTGATATTTCTGTGCTCAATCTCAATGATAGTTCTATTGTTTTTAATGGACCGGTAGAAGATCATTATCATACATTGCATATAGGATCTGGAATACCGAACATTCTAGCAGTCTATAATGCCTCTGGTGAGGCAGAAATTCATTTCAACGCTATATGGAGTGATGGTGTTGCAATAGATGCACAAAAAACCGATAGGCTTCTCATTCACGGTGATGTAGCAGGCACCACAACAGTTTATGTCAAAAATGTTTCAGGGGATAAAGAGAGTGTAGAAAATGCCTCTGATCCTTCAAATATAGGTGGACTTTCACTTATTCAAGTTTCTGGAGAAGCAAAAGAAGACTCCTTTAAATTGAAAAATGGCTATACCACCATAGGAGGAACTCCTTATAAATATACGCTGACTGCCTATGGACCAGTCTCAAGCTATGGCAAAGCCAATGCTAACCAAAACTTATTCGATGAAAAGGATAAAGATTTCTGGGATTTCCGTTTGCAGCCTGAATTTTTTGACCCCGATTCAAAAGTAAGAGCAGTTGTACCACAAATGGCAAGCTATTTGGTTATGCCAAATGCCCTCTTTTATACTGGATTGGCCGATATGGCCAAGCAAAATGCACTTTTAGCCAATATGAGAACAACAGTCTTGGGAGAGCAGAAAAATCTAAAAAACAGTTTCTTCCTCTCTACCTATGGGGGTACAGGAACCTTATCCTCGAAACGCGGTCCCCTTAAATATGGTTATGGTGCTGATATTCGCTACGCTGCTATACAAGGTGGGGTTGCATTGACTACGTTAGAAGGGCACAGCACTACTACACATCTTGGTCTTTTAGGTACCTATGGGCAGCTGTCTTTCACTCCAAAAGAGATGCAGGATGCAAGTAAAAGCACCCTAGATAAATGGTCTCTCACTGCCTATGGTAGTGTACAACATGACAGTGGTTTCTATATCGATACGCTTTTATCCTATGGGATAATAAAGGGCGATATCACCAATGCTATCATTGGTAAAACCGCGAAATTGAACAATGTAAAAATGTTGAGTATTTCCACCACCGTTGGCAAACAATTTTCTACCGGAATGGAAGGTTTAACCTTCGAGCCCCAAATACAACTTGCTTATCAACATTTGATGTTTGATACCATTGAAGATGCTGATAATTTAAAAATTGATATGAACAATCCTTCTCAATGGTTGATCCGTGTTGGTGGACGTTTAACCAAAACCATTATGACCACTGAAAATGGTCCTGCCATTTCCTTCTATGGAAAAGCAAACTTGATCAAAACCTTTGGTGATGATGGTACCATCCAGATTGGCAGAGATTTTGACCTTGATCCCATAGGAACAGCAATTGAGGGCGGCGTTGGCATCAATGCACAACTGTCTCACAATTTCTCTCTTTACGGTGATGTAAGCTATCGACAAAAGCTTCAGAAAACTGGTATAAGTGGTGCAAGCTTTTCAGGTGGCATACGCTATCAGTTTTAAATCAAGGCTGTAAAAATAGCCTATTCATTCTATTCAATTTAACAAAAAGGGCAGCACAATATGCTGCTCTTTTTGTACATTAAAGTCATCCTTTTTCCTTTTAAAGCACCCTTCCCTCTTTATACTTAATACTTAGTTCTTTACGAAAATCCCCAAGACAAGACACAACAAACGCAACAGAGCACTTCTATCCCCAGTGGATGAAGAGTACTTCCTACTTTGAAAAAAAGAGAAGTCTATTAGAAATAAATTAATACCACTGTGTTGAAAGATGACAACCCACTTTAAGCCCAAGTAAGTTAGCTTTTTTACTAGCTTCTTCTACATCCTTTTTTGTTCCCTCATAATCCCAATTTGCGTCATATAATAATCCCTACCATCACGTAAAAGATGTCATGGTACCACTATATCAGTATCTCAGAATATTTCTCTGAATAATAATATTCAAAATTATAATTCTTTAAATAAAATCAATTATAAATACATTTTGTATTAGACATAATTAATATCAAGTATTTTTTAATTTTGACAAAAAACCAAAAATGTCTTACCAAATAAAGACAATTACTGAAATTAATAACAATTATCCATTTTCACTTCTTCTTATGAAGTTCGCGGGGAAATGAATATTTGGGGGCTATCATAAGGAGAATACTAGTGTATAAAACATCCCTTTTATCATGCACGGCTGCAGCCGCTATCATCCTGTTCAACATCCAGTTCAGTGCACATGCTGAAACCCTCGTAGTTTCTGGGGGAAAACAACAAGAAGTATCCGATAAAACCTACGAAACTATTCACGCAAAAGACGGTGGCAAAATCATTGGAAAACATTTAACCATTGTTACGAATAAAGATATAAACCAAGGCACAAACCAAACCGTCTATGCTGTAACAGCAGAAGGTGCTAACAGTGCGATTGAGTTACTGGATGGCACAACCATTAAAGGCACTGGTTCTGGTATTTTCTTAGGCCTTGAAGCCAAAGACGGTGCTACACTTCAAATGACTAAGGGAACAATTACATATTCTGGAATGGAGGCCTCCTCATCTGGCATTTTATCTAGCACTGGTGCTTCCTTTTCTGACAGTAAGAGTAAAAAAAACAAGCTGGAAGACGTGGTAATATCGAGTGAAAACGATAACAGTTCACTATCCTTAGGAATAAGTGCTAAAAACAGCACAGTAACCTTGAACAATGTAACCGTTACTCAAGCACTAACAGGCATATCTGCAGATGATCACTCGACAATAACAATCTCTGGAGGATCATTTCGTGCAAAAAATACAGCAATATCTGCTCAAAATGGCAGCATCATTACTTTAAACAACAATGTTACAGTCGCTTCATCTAATGGTAATGCACTCCATGCAGATGGTATAGAATCCAAGATCACAATGAAAGGAGGAGCTGTCATAGGAGGAAATTTGAATGGACATGAAGGCGCATTACTTACAGAAAATGGTGGACGTATTGAAATTACGGATGTTACTCTAACAACCAATAACTTCGGAAACGGTGCAAATGCCAATGGCTTTGGAAGCATAATTGAATTAAAAGGCAAAACAAGCATTGAAAAAGTTAGAGATGGACTGAGAGCAGAAAAAGGTGGTAAAATCACCAGCGAAGATTTAACAATAACTGCTTATGAAAACCAAGAATACGGCACTTCTGGTATAATAGCCATTAATCCCAATAGTGAAATTCAATTAAAGGGGCATACAACCTTTGAAAAAGTTTCGTACGGTCTTGGAGCCTATAATGGTGGTAAAATTACCAGCGGAGATTTAACAATAGTCGGTGGTAAAGCAATTAATGACAACCCCAATGAAGCACGATCTGGTGTATGGACAGCGGGCTCTGGGAGTGAAATTCAGTTAACGGGCAAAACAACCATTCAAAATTTTGATGAAGGTCTTTATGCAGAGGATGGAAGTAAAATCATTACCGGAGATTTAACAATAATCGGTGGTGAGTCCGAAGCAGCAACCGTTGGTGTAAACACTTGGGAGGCTGATAGTATAGTTGAATTAAATGGCAAAACAACCATTCAAAATGTTGATGTTGGTCTCGCTATTGGTAAAGATAGCACAATTAAGATGATTAATGGCGCTATTGATGCTAATTCTAAAGGTCTAGATACCCAATCCGACACCCTTCAGAATGGGAAGAAAAATAAAATAGAAGCAAAAAAAGTTGCAATGGTTGTAATAAATGGCGGCCAAATTGCTCTAACGGATGTTTCTGCAAAAGTAGGAATCAGTGGCTTACAGTTCTTAGCTGTCTCTGATATTGATAAAAATGAATCAGATGATCCACAAAAACACCAAAGTAGTGAGATCAATCTGACTAATGCAGAGCTTCATGCTGAAAATGGTACTGGAATTTTTGTTGGAGCTTTTACTAACGATAACATTGAAGATATTCCAGGTTTGTCAATCGGTACAGTCAATCTCAAAAATTCAGAAATCCATGCCGACGTATTATTAGGAAATGGTATTTTCGAAAATCCAAAATCTTGGGGAACCGATAATTATTGGAATGATAAAGAGGTTAAAGCGATCTCCAATGGCACCTTCACCTTAAGCGCTGATCAGTCTACTTTAGAAGGCAGAGCGAATATTGCTAAAGACAGAAATGTACGTTTTGATCTGAAAAACAATACAACATGGACGTTAAAAATCAGCAAAAATGAAAAAGATGATGATGGCAATCTGCTTGATATCGCTCAAAGATCTCGTTCTGATATTTCCACGCTTAATCTCGATAACAGCTCCATTGTTTTTGAGAAACCAACAGAAGATCATTACCAAACATTGCATATAGGTTCTGGTAAACCAGACACGCAAGAAGTCTACAATGCAATGGGTGATGCAAAGATTTACTTCAACACGGCTTGGAGTGATGGTGCTGCAATAAATGACCAAAAAACCGATAGACTTTTGATCCATGGGGATGTCTCTGGCAACACATCAGTTTATGTCACGGGGCGCTTAGAAGAGAACAATATCGAAGCAAATACCTCTGCTGCTGCCAATGTCCGGGGTCTTTCACTTATTCAAGTTTCTGGAAAAGCAGAGGAAAACTCTTTCAAACTGGTAAATGGCTATACCACAAGAGGTGGCTTACCAGATATGTATACACTACGTGCCTATGGACCAGACTCAAGCCAAGGCAACGCCGATATTGCACAAAACCTCTTTGATGAAAAGAATGAAAATTTCTGGGATTTCCGTTTGCAACCCGAACTGCTTGACTCCAATTCTGGTTCAAATCCTGATCCTGAAACAAATATCCCTACCGTTGCCCCTGTACCACAAACAGCAAGCTATTTAGTCATGCCAAATGCTCTCTTCTATAGTGGATTAACCGATATGGCTAAACAAAACGCACTCTTAGCCAATATCAGAACATCTGTTTTAGGAAAAGAAGAAGAAAAACAAACCGGTTTCTTCCTCTATACTTACGGAAACACAGGAACCTTATCTTCTGAACGCGGA
>NZ_JBHIOG010000069.1:0-1682 GCF_042195435.1 Bartonella sp. CL162QHHD | reverse complement strand
TTTTTTTTTTCGGGGTATGGTGCAGTGATAATTGTATTTTATGCACAAGTCAATTAAAATTTTGCATAAAACGCAAAAATAAATCTTAAAATATATAATTAAATTATGCGCTATCCACAATTTGGGAGATGTTTATGAGCGATATAGATAAAAAAATAGAATCTGTTTTTTCATTATTCAATGAAAAAGAGCAGTTAATTATTACTTATTTTGTTTTTAATTTTTTTAATAATTCAAGAAAATCAAGCACCGCTTCTTTGTCAACTGGATCAAGTGATGCACATATTTTCATAAAATCTAAGTCTACTTCTTTGTAAAAACTGGGGGGAGGTTCGTTAAAAAATTCAGAAATCTTTACTAGTTCATCTATGGTTATATCTCGCGTTTTACCATTTTGATAGGTATTAAGCATGCGATTCACTGCTGATGGGTGTAGTTCTAAATGTGATGCTAATAATGTTTGTGCGCCGTGTCCTCGTTCGTTAAGACGCTCTTTAATCCATAGCTTAAGTTTGGACTGAATATCTTGTTCCATGGTTCGTATAATCCTTGAAAATATATTTTTATGCAAATGTGCAAAAATGATAAAAAAGCATAATTTCGTTGACTTGTGCATAAAACGCAATTATTTATTGCGCTGTTATGGAGATTACATATGCCTTCGAGATTAATTATAAAATATTTAGGTGGTTTCAAAACTGTAGCAACCATAGTGCAAAGAGATGTGTCATCTGTTTATAGATGGCGTGACATGCCAGCAAAACACCAGCAAAAAATTTTAGATTACGCACGTGATCATGGGATAGATTTGCGTCCAGAAGATTTTTTTTATCCCGAGCGCTTGCAGAGATTAATGCAAGAGCAACACCCCCCATTGTCGAAAATTAGCAAGAGCTGCGGTGTTGATCACACCGGAGAAACTTTACAGCATTAAGGAGATGATGATGGCTGTAGAAAAGAAATACGAACTTACTGATGAAACAATTGAGTTTGATGGCAGAACACTTCACCGCATTCGTGCACTGAGAGACTTTGGTGATGTTAAAGCAGGTGATTTAGGAGGCTATATAGAGAAAGAAGACAACCTAAGTCATGAAGGTGATTGTTGGGTTGGGAATAGGGCATGGGTTTATGGTGATGCACGTGTTTTTGGCAATGCCAAGGTTCTTGGTTTTTCTCATGTTTATGACAATGCCCGTGTTTATGAGAATGCCAATGTTCTTTTAGCAGCTGCGATTTATGGCAACGCCAAGGTTTGTGGTAATGCGCATGTATTTGGCAATGCCAAGGTTTGTGATGAAGCTGCGGTTTTTGGTAATGCTTACGTTTACGATAATATCCATGTTTATGGCAACGCCAAGGTTTATGGCAACGCCAAGGTTTGTGGTTATGCCAAGGTTTGTGATGCTGCTAAGGTGTTCGGTCATGCCGTGGTTTATGGTAAGTCCAAGATTTATGGAAATGCATATGTTTGCGGCACTGAAGAATATGGTGGCGACAGAGTTTATATGTGTTCACATAATGCAAATGAAGCGCATAAGAATGATGATGGTAAGCCTCGTGTAGAGCTTATACCGCCGTTGGCACTGCTTGAAATTGGTAAAGTTTTAGAGTTTGGGGCAAAGAAGTACGGAGCAAACAATTGGCGTAATGGCATGCACTGGAGCAGGTTTCACGGTGCT
>NZ_JBHIOG010000068.1:0-1370 GCF_042195435.1 Bartonella sp. CL162QHHD | reverse complement strand
TTTTTTTTATGGCTTTAGCCAAGGCGTTTCACCTTGGCAAGCAAAGCGAAAGGCAAAAGCAAACAGAGAATGCTTTAAAGACAGCAACAACGCGGCTTGAGGTGGAAAATGAAGTTAATCAAAAAAGTGATGCTGGTGTGCGCTCTGAACTTTCTCGTTGGGTGCGCGGCAAATAGGTCTGTTTCTTGTGGTGGCTGGTTGCCCATTTATTTGGATAATAAGGATGTTGCGGTCATCAGTTCCAACCTTGCAAGAGATATTTTGAAGCATAACAAGCAGGGAGCCCATTTATGTGGTTGGAAAGATGGTCAAGAAACGAAGCAGCAAAGATAAAGATCTTACAGAAAAAGAACAACAGCTCCTTCACGAGATGATAGAGACCTATCAAGGTTTAAAGATGATGTCACGCATCATGAAATTGATAGCCTTTATTGTCTTTATGTTTGTAATAGATTTTTCCCGTTTTGTGGACGCCATAGAGAATAGCTTCTCACATCTTAAAAGATGGTTAACCAAAAGTTAAATATCAAATTTCTCCTTTAAAAATATGATGAAACAAGAATTTACACAAACATTGTTTGCGTGGATGGGTGGTAAACACTATCTGCGTAAGAAAATTATACCGATTTTAAATAATATTGACCATGAAACCTATGTTGAACCGTTTTTAGGCTCTGGTGTTATTTTCCTAAATAAAAGACCAGCAAAATATTCCGTGATTAATGATCTGAATGGAGAGATCACGAACCTGTTTCAATGTGTTCAAAATGACTTTGATGATTTAGCCAAACGACTAGAATGGTTTGTTTGTTCAAGACAGTTGTTTTTTGAACTTGCGGCGATTGATCCAGAAAGCCTTTCCAAAGTTGAAAGAGCCGCACGTTTTTTGTTTCTCCAACGTTGTGTGATGTATGGGAAAAAAGATTATGTCTCTTTTAGTTTTGGAAGGAAAAGAACGGCAGAGTTTAATCCCGAAAAGCTGTTATCAAGGATGAGGCGTGTTAGACAGAAGCTTCTTGATACGACAATCTTAAATTTGTCGTGGGAACGGGTTATCGAGCTATTTGATGCACCCGACAGTTTATTTTACCTAGACCCGCCTTATCTTGTGAAGAAGAAGTGTTACAGCTCTGGGAATTTTGTTGAAGATGATTTTGTGAGTATGGCAAAAGTTCTCAAAAGCATACAAGGCAAATTTGTCTTGAGTCTAAATGATTGTGATGCGGTTCGAGAGATCTTTAAGGATTTTGACTTTTTAGAATTAGAGACCCTTTGGACCTCTGGTTTTGCTAAAAAACCACCCCGAAAAGAACTCTTGATTCGTAATAATTGAAGAAAATCATAAAAAGATTTGTTAGAATCAGAAGAAA
>NZ_JBHIOG010000067.1:0-61070 GCF_042195435.1 Bartonella sp. CL162QHHD | reverse complement strand
TTAAAGCGAAAATGCACGCCCCAAGCGTGCATTGATCGATGAAATAAAAGAAGTTCACCACTGGAAAAGAAAGAAAACGCTCAGTCTTTAACCACTAAAACGGAACGCCCACGATACATTCCCGTTTTCAAATCAATGTGATGAGGACGACGTAATTCACCAGAATTTTTATCTTCGATATAAGTCGGCGCCTTCAGAGCATCAGCCGAACGGCGCATGCCCCTCTTCGCTGGAGAGGTTTTTCGTTTAGGTACAGCCATAAAAAGACACTCCAAATCCATTAAAACAGAAAAAGCAATGTCAAAAATGACAATGCTTCATTTAAAAACACCATAAAATTTTAAGATATTATACACTGATAAAAAAGAAGAGGCAATGTCAAAATGATCCTCCTCTTACTAAAAATGACCTTCTTGTTATCAAAAATGGTGTCACAATAATCAAAGGAATATCAAAAACACTGCAAAATTTGAGAATTTTATACACCAATGAAAGCTTTTTTATAAGACCTTCATTCAATTTTTATTTGGTTTAAAAAGGGATTTGCGCATACAGTAGAGATACGGATAAAAAGAGAAGTTGATTTTTAATAAAAAACGACGCCAATTTATGAAAACAAGAAAAAGCGACAACCTTTCTCTTTAAACTTCATAATTTCATTTTTGTAAAAACAAAGGAAGCAAGAATGCACGAATTTACCACCCTTCTTGCAAAACATAGAGACACCGTTGAAAAGCGGCTTGATACCCTGTTAAGTGATCAAATCCAAAATGGTGAAATTTCACGCCCTAAAAACTTAATCAAAGCCATGCGTTATGGTGTGCTGAACGGTGGAAAACGCTTGCGTCCTTTTCTTGTAATTCAAAGTGCTGCACTTTTTGATGTCCCTGTAGAACATTCTCTTGATGTTGCATGTGCCTTAGAATGTATCCATTGTTATTCGCTCATTCATGATGATCTTCCCGCTATGGATAACGATATACTCCGGCGTGGAAAACCCACTGTCCATGTAGCATTTGATGAAGCAACAGCAATTCTAGCAGGCAATGCCCTCTTAACATTTGCCTTTGAAATTATTGCCCATAAAGCTAGTATTTTATCTACAGATATTAGAATCAAGCTGATCACGTCTCTTGCACAATCGGCAGGGCTTGGCGGTATGTTAGGTGGACAAATGCTGGACCTTGAAGCTGAAAAAAGACCGCAAGAAAGTACTGACATTATCACTCTACAACACATGAAAACAGCAGCCCTGATAAGCTTTGCTTGCCAAGCAGGTGCCATCATTGGCAATGCATCTAAAGAATTAACTGAAAAGCTTACTGATTTTGGTACCTATCTTGGTTTAGCCTTTCAATTAACCGATGACCTTCTTGATGTCACCGCCAACACGCAAACCCTAGGAAAAACGGCTGGGAAAGATGAAACGGCACAAAAAGCCACTTTTGTTCATCTTTACGGCATTAAAGAAACCCAAAAAAAGCGAGATACACTCATCAGTAAAGCAGAAGCATTCTTACATCCTTTTGGCGCTAAAGCACTCCCCCTCCAACAAGCAGCACACTTTAGTGCAATACGCCAAAATTAAACTTCATCCGCCATATTGTACACCATCATATTTATTGAATGCATAATAGACTTTTCAAAGAAACGTTACCATTAATCTCCATTATAGTCCTTATCATGAAATGGGTGCGACAAATCTTAAGAAGAATTTCATTAAAACAAGCCGCGTGAATTTATAACACAAATGCATTCTGGGTATCCTATTTTGCATGAAAAATGCCTTCCATTAAAGAATGAAAGAAAATGTGAAACAATGCGCAATCACTATGCTTTAAAAGATATTACAGTGGGTGGTGGGTGCTTTAAAGCTGAATAAAAAACAACCGGAAAGAGGAAAACTCGCTTTCTCCTTTATGTCTTTAATCTTCTAACGATAAGGCAAAAGATAAACAGAATAAGTATAAAACCAGGCATTTTATAAACCCGCAAAAAACAATAAAAGAAGTACAATGCCCTCAGTAGAGAATCGTAATTTTTATGCCTTTCCACGCTATCTTGTTGTAGAAGATCAAATATGCTTACATTCTGTAAATTCACTCGTGTATTGCTTGCTCTCTAAAAACACTTTTACAAAAGTGCTCGTTGTTTAGTTTAAGCATCATTTTTTTGAAGCTCGTATTTAAAATATCAGAAAAAAATGAACATAATGGCTATTTTGATTTTTATGCCACCCTCAAAGAACAAAGTCTTTTAACCTAATCTGCTCTGTAAACAGTCTAGTTTCCTACCGAGTAGGTTTCTCTCGCTTTCCACGCATGCGATTCACTTAAACTAAAGACGCAATAAACAAGACTTAAGAATATTCACCATGCACTTCTTAAAATACTTAATGTATCAAACAGGATACCTTCACCACCCCTCAAATGACAGTATGTTACGGCATAACAGGATAAATAAAACCACTAATTTCAATAGAACGAAAAACCAAAGCAGTATTATTACCGATCTCTCTTTTCTTAGTAAGAAAGATATAACACATTGATTTATAATGATAATTCGTGGTTGTTCAACTTGAATAAGAACCCTGAATATCATAAGATTCTCTCATTTCAAATCTGTGTATGTTAAATCAATCAAAATCACTTGCTTGCACGTCACAAGCGGGAAAAGCCGTGTGGGGCAAAACATCAAAGAAAAGACTAAAAAAATGCCTCTTATGAACCGTCTTAAAAGCCAAGGGCTGTCCGCAACATTAGGGGCGAGAAAAGTGAATGATTGTGTCGGCATGCTCCTTCAAAAGCAGAAACATTTTTATTTACAAAAGTGTGTAATAACTTCAATTGAATAATAATCATGATCACTGTACAACTTTAATTCGTCACACTCTTTATCTCGTTTATTCAATTCATCGCATAAAAAGAGAATTGATAAGATTAAACAGAGAATGATCATTGCAACAGAAAGATAAAGAAAATCCTTATTATTATATATAATAGCGCAATCTAATTTGTGATAAGTAGTTTTTTCAATCCAAGTGCAAATTTCCTCCTTCAAGTGAAATTTTCTTATTAAAATGAAGAGCATCATTGTAAGTGAGCCTATACCTGTTGTAAAAGCTGGAAAATATGTCCACCTTTTGAAGCCATAATAAAAAAACATGCAACATGGCCAAGAAAATGCCGCGATTATCAAGAGTATTATAGCCATTTAATATCCTTCGAGAGAATTTTTCTCACTACCCATTAAATGTCATTTGTAAATTCTTCTTGGTTTCATCATGTCATATATCGTGTTTAGCTCTATGCAAAAACGCGCTATTTGTTTAGTATTGTCATCATGACCAGCTCTCATACTAGACACAAGGTCAATAATTTGTATTGTTGGGCTAATACCATTTCCACTTGAAGAATTAAGAAATTTTTTCGCATAATCAATCATGGGGTCGGTAGAATTCATAGACATATTATAAGCCCAAATAAAATCGCTTTCTCTCCAATTATAGTCATTCCGCAAACTGCTTATGACATTGGGTAGCATTGCCCATGACATCTCCTCATTATAATCACCGCGCAATAAATTAACAAAACGTCCACATAAAACAATCAGTATGTGACGATGCCATATAATATCAAATTTGGGCGCTATATTCTGATAGCCACGGCTATAGACGAAATTTCTTGCTTGTTCCTGCTTTTGAAAATGTTCAAAAGCCTCGTATTTTTCACTTATATATTCTTCGTAAAGGTTATTGTACTGCTCTAGACTATCTACGCGCGTACATCCCAACAACACGGATATAAAAAAAAAGAGTTATAAATGTTACAATATGCGTTATGGATAACGATTTCACCGCTTTATCTTTTAATAACTACAATTTGTACAGCCTAACAGATTCCTATCAAATATATCAATATGTGCTGGTTTCTTGTGGCTTATTTATAGCAAATTGTACTCAACAATATTTCTGTACTTGATTTTATTCCCTCTCAAAGAGGGGGCTGTCATTCAAAGTTTCCATAGATAAGTTTATTATCTGGATTAAGAGTATTTTCTAACATCAGAAAATACAAAGCTAACGCCACAACCAAAGAGAAAATACTAAAAAATGAGCTATAATGAGAATGAAAGATGTAAGAAAATATCTCAACAAGATGATTGATATTTTAAAGGAGGCAATGGTAAAATCCGCTAAATATACCAACAATAAAATAGATCATCAAAATATCAAAATCGATCATAAGGGAATTCTTATGAGGACAGGCTATAAATTGTCCAACTGTTTAAATTAGCTCTAATGAGATAAAGTGTTACCAGCAAGGAACCAATGAAAATGGGGAAAACTGCTCCATCACCATTCCTTAATAAGCATATAATCCAGCACAATCATTTTCTTTATCAGCGTCCAATCTTATCAGCAACTCTTGGCGCAATATTCATGAGCAGCATTTTTATTTCCTTTTTAACGATTATTATGCCACGCCTACTTATAAGGACAAGCGGATGACTTTGATTGCTTCAACATACATAGATTTTAAATAAGAGTAACTGACACTATTCAGCTTTCTCATTCAACATGCAAAAACAACGATGTGCCTTAATAAATAAAAGCCTTGCCCCACTATGAAACCCTATAAAACACGTATCGTAATAAGTTAATATTTTCACTGAACTTTTTTGAGAGTTCCTTCTAAAAAAAATACCGCCAACAAGTAAATCAATAAATAAATAGCAAAAATATAAACGAGTGAGAAAAAGCCAAATATATTGACCATATACGCACTCATGTAAAAAAATACCAATAAGCTAAATCTCCCAACGGTTGACAAGAAAGATTCATATGTAGCCCTGAAATGATCACTAATACTATCATGCAAAACAACTTCTACACGAAGATATGTATACTTAATGAGATAAAAAATCATACAGACTAAAATGACAGCAATTTCTTTTCTTGGTT
Source organism: Bartonella sp. CL162QHHD (assembly GCF_042195435.1). Lineage (NCBI taxonomy): Bacteria > Pseudomonadati > Pseudomonadota > Alphaproteobacteria > Hyphomicrobiales > Bartonellaceae > Bartonella > Bartonella sp. CL162QHHD. Next base: position 56,107 of record NZ_JBHIOG010000067.1, on the reverse strand, counting down.
CAAAGAAAGCAATGGTAAAAATCAGTGAAGCCGAAAGAAACAACAGTAAAATAAAATTCACTCTTTCACTTAGTTTTGTAAAGAGAAAACTAGCCAAGAGCTGAGAGAGCAATATCAATGAAAATGTCACACCAAGATCAAAATAAGTGACATTAATATCATAATCTTTAAATATCCACTGCCAATACTGCGAGAATATATTGAAAAAAATCAATGAAAAATAAAAGCATAAAGAGATATAAGGAACTTTAATAAAAATAGATAACATCTCCTTAGCTTCACAAATGAGAGAATTCGCTTTATTTGGTTTTTTCTCCCCCTTCAAGTCATCAAGAAAAAACAAACCAAATAGTGTTGTCATCAACATTAAAAACGCCGCGATATACCATATATATTGGCTAGAATAATCAGCAAAATATGCCCCGATTAAACTGAATATAAACATGCCGATGTAATTATATTGAGAGCTGGAACCAAGCACTTTTTTAGTGGATGTCACTTTTGCTTTTGCATATTGAACAAGTAAAGCATTATAAGCCCCAGCAATTAATGTTAGCGATAAGGCATTAAAAGTTTCTGCCAAAAGAAAACCATAAAAGCTTGTAGAAAATCCCATGAGAAAGAGCCATGTAGCAGCAAAAGCAGCTGCCAAAACGATCGATATTTTATAACTTTTTCGATCAGCAAAATATCCCAGAGGAATATCGGTAACCATCATAATAAAAGCCTGAAACGACTTAATGACACCTATATCAATAAGCGTTAAGCCTTTTTCAAGCATATAAAAGACAATAAAGGCGCCAGTTAAAATCCTTATACCATTAAATAAAAAGCCAAACGCTAATATACTTGTCATGCATTCCCCCAATAACGCCCAAAAAGGCACCCGTATACATCATTTATGTCAATATAAAAGCTTATATTTTACGACAAATAGGACTATAATCGCTATAAGGATTTCCAATCCTATCAATTTGATACCCCAAAAAATGCTGGGAAAATGCCTGAAAAATCAATAAACAATGTTCTTTCTATAATTTGATATTTGAAGAATCCGTTAAATATTTTACTGTCTCAAGAGCAGCCAAAAAACCAGCAACAACATTTACGGATCTATTAAAGTATTCATATCGTTTTGCTTAATAGTCTTAACACACTTAAACTCATTAATATCCTTCATAAGCTTCTGATTCTAAAACAGGTATATCATCTGGTTTTACCTAAAATAATAAGCAACCAACAACAGTATTGACCATAGCTAAAGCAGCATACAACAGCACCCTCTTCACATTGAAGACAGCTTGTTTTAAAAAACGACACACCATTTTTACTTCAGCCTTATGCGATTTTTACCTCAACCTTGCCCAAAGCGTGTATGAATATAATCACTCAAAAGTGCTTCAAATTCTTCAGCAATGTGATCACCCCGCAAAGTTTTTACCTTTTGTCCCTCAATGAAAACAGGTGCCGCAGGACTTTCCCCCACTCCAGGCAAAGAGATTCCAATATCCGCATGCTTTGACTCCCCCGGTCCATTGACGATACATCCCATCACAGCAACCTTCAAGCTTTCAACGCCAGGGTATTTTTCACGCCAAATAGGCATATTTTTGTATAAATCTGCTTCAATTTTTTGCGCCAATTGTTGAAAGACCGTTGAGGTTGTGCGCCCACAACCAGGACAAGCCGCAACAACAGGCAAAAATTGCCGAAAACCCATCACTTGCAAAAGTTCTTGCCCCACCTTTACTTCTCGTGTCCGATCACCACCAGGTTTTGGCGTTAAGGAAATTCGTATCGTATCGCCAATCCCTTGCTGTAATAAAATGCCCAAAGCCACCGAAGAAGCAACAACGCCCTTTGTTCCCATCCCAGCTTCCGTTAATCCCAAATGAAGAGCATAATCACAACGCGCCGCTAAGGTGGTATAAACAGCAATAAGATCTTGGACGTCACTCACTTTAGCAGAAAGAATAATTTTATCACGTCCCAACCCCATCTCTTCAGCGCAAAGAGCCGATTGCAGAGCAGACTGCACAACAGTTTCCCGCATCACTTCAGCAACCGATAAAGGATTTTCTTGCTGTGCATTTTCATCCATAAGCCGTGTTAACAATGCATTATCAAGAGAGCCCCAATTCACGCCAATGCGAATAGGTTTATGATACCGACAAGCAATCTCAATAATTTCTGCAAATTGACGATCTTTTTTTGCGCCAAAACCAACATTTCCAGGATTGATGCGATATTTTGCAAGCGCCTCAGCACACGCAGGATGCTCAGATAAAAGCTTATGACCAATATAATGAAAATCCCCAACCAATGGTACAAAAAATCCTAACCTCTCCAATCGCTCCCGTATTTTTGGTACAGCAGCCGCCGCTTCATCGCGATCAACAGTAATTCGAACCAATTGTGAACCAGCTTGCCAAAGAGCAGCCACTTGAGCAACAGTTGCATCAACATCAGCGGTATCTGTATTGGTCATTGACTGTACAACTATCGGGCTCTGCCCCCCAATGATCACATCACCAACAGCAACACCAACAGATCGACGACGCTCAAGTGGTTTAGATAAAAAATAGGTCGTATTCATCAAGTCCTCAAATTTTTAAAACCTGCGCTATCAATCATTACTTACATTGACTTCCTCCGCGCTTCAAAGGACGAAAATTACACCGCCCACCAATCTTAACAGATTGCTCTCAAAAGGTTCTACCTACTAACACTGATGCAATTCAACTCATAGGTGGATTCATTCTATAGACGCACCGGATAAGTTCTACTACTTCTGTTCAAGTTTATACTTCTACACTTGGTTGATTCAAAAAGAAACTGAAACCAAACAGAGACAATACTGTATTTTTAAGTTGCATGCCGATACCTTACATCAACGTCATCACAAAACAGTGTTTTACAACACAACAGATAACGCCTAACAAAACACCATTTTTAAAATGCATGAAAGACATCGCCAAATTAATCCAACATATTGATTTATAATAATCTATTTTTTACAAATTTGAATGCTAAACCCAAATATCGTAAGATTTCCTCATTTTAAATCTTCTTAATTGAATCAATCAATACCACTCCCTACAGCCACAAGAGAATATGTAGATAAAAACTCCTTATAAACTATTTCAAGTGCCAAAAGATATCCCAACACTTTAAACAAACAAAAAAATGAAGACATCGCCCACCATCTTTATGATGAATCTTACACCATCTTGTAAAAATTTTTACCTTACATCCTTAACAAAAACCATCATGAAAAGAACTCGGACACATTAAAAAATGCCTCATTAAACTCAAACTCTTAATTTTCATCTCACCCACGCGCGGCATTATCAATGCAACTTTTCAATTTTCAAGCCGTTATAGCAAAACCCCAAACACAATTCCAACTGTCACGCAACAATTTAACACATGAAGGAGTCAATAAATGTGTCTATTTTCACCCCATAGAAAAAATGCTAAAATTAAAAAACGTATAGCACAATTAAAAAGAGAGCTGGTCCCCGTAAATCATTGGAGTTTTCAAAATGATAGCTTTGAAAACATTTCTGAGCTGTTTAACACATGGAAACAAAAAGGCCGTCACGCACTTTATCACCTCAACGAACATGCTACAGAATTAAAGAAAAAAGCGAAAGAAAATCCTAAAAAAACCCTCGCATTAGCAGCAGGAATTGTTTTAGTAAGCTTCTTGCTGATCCGTAAACATTAATAACACAATCAATAACCTTCCCTTTTAATGCCCGATTCAAAGCGGGCATTTTTATGGTTTACAAAATATAAACTTTACGTCTTTCTCCTAACTTTACGCCCTCTCCCAAAAGGATAAGTTTTCCAGCCATCCAGCCAGTCTATAATCCAGCTTTTGTCTATCGGAAACCTATCAACGCATGCGATTCACATCACCACCCCTCAAAGGAAAACATTTCTAAAGGCAACAAACAAGCCCTACAACGAATGTGCTCCCCACACAAACACTTAACGCATCAAAAAGATGCCTGATACCACACCTAAAATGAGGATATTCACGGGACAATAAGATAACAACTCAAATATTCAATCCAAAACTTCCCCCAATTTCCCAGCCTTCCCAAAACTTCATTGTGTATATAGACTAAAAATAAAGAATTAATACTGGAAAAGCTTACACTTTTACTCTATACGCCCCCGATTGTCATTTTAATTGGGGAAAGGGGAGGATATTTTGATATTGAAAACCCACACTCCTCTCACTACCAGGTATTTTTTATAAAAAATACCTTAGACAAAAGAAATGTTTCTCAACAACAATCATTGCATTTTCCTTTGAATTTCACACGAGCGTATTTGCAATAATTCTTCTATTTTTTTCCAACTCATTTTGCCAAAATATAGAACAGATTAAACAAGAAAAACAACAGCTTGCACATTTTAAAAATCCACTCGATGAAATAAAAAAACGACATGGTTTCTTAAATAAAACATCCGCAGCTCTTCAAAGAACATTCAAAAAGCAAAAGAGTCATGGCCTCCATCGCTCTAATTTTAGTCACTTTCAAAAATTGACAGGTATCAGCAGCAGCAAAAATACTGAAAAGAGGAAAGAAAAATTCTTATACTAAAGAGCCATTAAAAAACGCAAAATCAAAAGCCGCAGTTGATATTTTTGATGAACAAAAAGCCAAAACACAACATAGAACAAGCTATTTACGAAAAAGCGCGTGAAAAACAAAAAAAACCATAAAACAGCTTATTGATCAACTTAAAAGTCCTAAAGATACTGATCAAATTCAGCCCATTCAAACACTCTACGCAGCCCTACAGATTCACGAATACGAGTTCTACAAATGAAAGCCTCGGCAATAACCCAACAAAGAAAATTAGAAAACGACACAAAGATTATACCCAACCACTCTATAGTCATTAAACTAAAAAAAATTGTGAAAACGTACGAGTAGCTGATCATGAACTTGCCATAGAACGTCAGAAAAAAGCTGAAGAGGAAGCTAAACGAAAAGCCGAATATGAAAATGGGAAGCTGAAGCTGAAAAACGGAGAGCTGAAAGTGAAGTTAGAGGACGAGCTAAACTTTAAGAATTACAGTGAACATAACAAGAGAATATTCGTAAAATGTTTGGAACTGAAAAACAAAAAGAAAACGAAGGCATATTGACCTAGATAGATAACGATTTAGTCCCTTACAAAGACAAATAGACAACACCATTACACATCTTTCATCGGCTATATCTGCTCCGGTAACTACATTTTATACGCTCTATAGTGTGTCCCCATAAAGTACAATATTATGTATAAGCGTTTTTTAGCTAGATTATTGCGACAGTTTTCAAACTTAGCATCATTGTTATACACACAATACAGATTGATAATAACAACACATCTATCAGAGATAGATTTTTCAATGATCTGCCTCACATCATTGCAAATATCACATAAAGAGTACACTCAGATAAAAAGAAGAGCCTCCTTTCCACACCTCAAAAGATGATGTTGCTAGAAACGACAGGCAAAGCTTCCAATACTCCATCCCCCCCTACTGAGTTATTTCAAAAGAAATGGAAGTGAGTAAAGATGCATGCGCTTTAATATTCTAAGGCACATTATTTTACATCATGAAATAGAATAATAAGAAGCTTAAGAGCTTTAAAAGATGTAGTATAGCAAACCAAACGAAATCTTCTAACGTGAATATCCATTTGCTATAAGTAAATGACGCAAAAATTAAACTGAAAAAACCCAAAATTTTATCCTCCAGAATCGACTCGCTGCGAAGTATCTACATAGGTAACCACGGACATGCCAGGAATGAGCTTTTCAATCCCTTCCTGCCCAGGATCTAAAGCAATCCGTACTGAAATACGTTGCGCAATTTTGATAAAATTACCAATTGTCGTATCCGTTTTTAACAATGAAAACTCTGAGCCTGTAGCAGGTGCAAAACGAACCACACGCCCTGTTAACTTTTTGTTGTTCAATGCATCAACAGAAAAAACAACCGGTTGTCCCACACGCATCTGAGAAAGTTGCGTTTCCTTATAATTAGCAATAATCCAAATATCATCAGAAATAACAGAGACCAATTGTGTCCCCGGCATAACATATTGCCCTACCCGCGCTCCAACTAATCCAATATAGCCTGTTCGAGGAGATAAAATCTTTGTATGATCGAGATTAAGTTTTGCCAACTCAACACTCACCTTCGCTCCAGAAATTTCTGACTGTAAACTTTGCCGTTCAAGATCCAATTGTTTTTGCAATTGGCGTTTTGTTTCGAGAGCTGTCAAGAGTTGTGAAAGAGGACGAGAAACAGAACTTGCCGCATCACCAAAACCTAACTTTTTACTATCTGGAACAACATTGGAAAATGCTCGTGAACGCGCCAACTCCACCTCTGCTGTATTAATCTCGCCCTGCAAAAGCTGTGCTTGTAATTCAATACTTGCCAGTTTTGCATTTTTTGAATCGAGAACAGCCTGTGCCCGTGCAAGCTGCTGGCGAAAAAGAGAATCATCGAGCTCAAAGAGCAGCATTCCCTTTTCAACGCGTTGATAATCTTGCACATAAATCCGTGCAATCACCCCAGAGATCTGTGAACTAACCAGAGTAACATTGCCCTTAATGGAAGCATTATCGGTTATTTGAATGTTACTCACAAAAGGAGGAAGTCTCCAAGCCCACAAAATCAGCAAAACACCCGTAATACCCGATAGGAATGCAACAATCGTAGCTTTTGACCGTAATGTTTTTATCATTTTTTTGCACCCCTCTTTCTATGACATTACTCTACTTTTCTAATGCGCGCAAAGAGCATGACTTAACAATCATTGTGACAAGAAAAATAACGAATACAACCATTGAAATATAAAAATAAAGCCGAAAAACGTCATCATAAGCAAAAATATTTGCTGTTAACTTAAATTTCTCTATCAACATAGAAGTACCTTGCTCACTTCTCAAGCCATTGGGAACAGAAACACCATAAGAAGGCGAAAATAAAGTATTCATCTCACCAGAAATAAGCGGATCAGTAATAATAATATTTTGTGTTAAGGACTCAAAGTTTTTATGGGCAAAATAAAACTGTAGGCTGCCAAAAAAAGCCGACCCCATCAATCCCCCTGTCACTTGCGTTAACAAAAAAACAGCAATAAAACTTAAAACATAACGCGGTCCTCGCTCACCAGCGATCACAAACCCTTTGAAAAGAGCAGGAGGCAAAAAAAGTGCATAACTAAAACTCACCAACCCTTGGCTCAACATCATATCTTTCGGACGCGTTAAATAGTTTACATGACTGTCTAAATAAGCTCCCAACGCCAAACAACCTAAAGATAACAAATAAAAATAATCCTCACGCCCCGCCCGTAAAAAAAAGACACAAACAGCCCCCCCTAACAGAATCCCTAATGTCACCGCAAGATACATGGGCGCCATCTCACGATTGAGCAAACCAAAAAGATTAAAAAACCCTACGGGCAAATTTGACCGCTCCAATAAAAAAACATGAAAGATCAATAAAATAAAAACAGATTGGATCATTTCTTTACTGAAAATCCAACGTAAATCAATCAACGGTTTTTCTCTATTAAGCTCAATAATAATAGCAATAGCCAACGAGAAAATAGCAAGTGCGAGCCCCCAACCAATCCATGGTGCTTCATACCACCAATACAATATGCCAACAGACATGATCACAGCATTTAATCCAAGACCAAGAGCAATCAAACCATAGCTTATCCAATCTAATTTTTGAATAACCTTACTACGCACAACAGGAGTAAGAGGCAAAGTATAGATACAGACCAAGCTGATAAGAACCAACCCCATTTCCAGAGCGGAAAGACTGGAAAAACCACCATTTTCCAGCAAATCAGGAGAAATCAAACGTGATAAAGGTGCCGCTAAAGCCGCATTCATATAATTCAAACTAAGACCAATAGTAAACTTCTTTGCTGGAGCAAAAGCCTCCATCATATAAAGCAGCGCAAGCGAAGCCAAAGGAGCAGCAGCAATCCCAGCAAAAAAGCGAATAATCAATGCAGAACGCAAATCCGTAACAAAGAGCTGCAACACGCAAACCAAAACAAAGCCAAGAATTGATAATTCAGCAAAAGCGCGTAGCCCAAATTGATAGCGGATTTTGATCAACATAATCGCTACACTCACATTTGGCGCCATATAGGCCGCTACCAGCCATGTCGTCTCGGCCAAAGTTGCATGAAAATCACCCGTAAGATGGACAATATTAGACTGAACAATATTAGCCCCTAAACCATAAGCCCATTGCAAAATAAGAGAAGCCAAAATATAAACAAAGCACTTTGGCAAAGGTCCCGCAAAGACACGACCAGGACGAGGAAAGGGCTTTGCGCTCCTTTTAGCAGACACAACCGTACTCTTTTTTCCGCTCATGTCACCTTTTCCTGTATACTCTGCTACGCTTCTATCAATACAGCACCATCAGCTGACAACTGCTGGAAAAAAGACTCTATTTTATGATTGTCCTCATCACTTATCCCTCCTTCTAACGTCGCTTGAATCTGCAAAATCTGCTGTTCTAATGCATCAAAAGAAAGATTCTCTACAGCCACAACGTGCTCTACCAATAAAGAGCAGCCCGAAAAGGTAATATTTGCAACGCCCCCGCATACAGCAAATAATTTTTCACCCAAAGAGGTGCGAACACGAACACTACCCAACACAATACTTGCCACCAATGGCGCATGATGCGCCATAACTGTCAAATAACCTGAGGCTGAAGGAAGAACAACAGACACTACCTGCTCTGAAAACACAATTTTTTCAGGCGATACAAGCTCAAATAAAAAATGCTCTTCTCTATTGTTTTCCACAAAAATCTCCACAATACCCGATATAAGGACTCTCTGTTTTCTTCAACGACTTGTCCTTTTTAACGAAAAATACCCATGACAGTTTTTTCTTGAATAAGAAGCTTCTTATTAAGAAGCCTCTGCCATGAGACGCTTTCCTTTTTCAAGTGCTTCATCAATCGAACCAACCATATAAAAAGCAGCTTCTGGCAAATCATCATAATCACCAGCACAAAGACCTTTAAAGCCTTTGATTGTCTCTTCTAAAGGAACGAGTTTCCCCGGCGAACCAGTAAAGGCTTCCGCAACATGGAAAGGTTGTGAAAGGAAACGTTCAATTTTACGCGCCCGCCCCACCAGCAACTTGTCATCTTCAGAAAGTTCATCCATTCCAAGAATAGCAATAATATCCTGAAGCGCTCTATAACGTTGTAAAATGGTTTGTACTTGACAAGCAACTGTGTAATGCTCTTCCCCCACAATCAATGGATCCAACATACGTGAAAAAGAGTCAAGCGGATCAACCGCCGGATAAATTCCCTTTTCCGCAATAGAGCGCGAAAGCACAGTTGTTGCATCCAAATGAGCAAAAGACGCTGCAGGCGCCGGATCCGTCAAGTCATCTGCCGGAACATAAATTGCCTGAACGGAAGTAATAGAGCCTGTTTTTGTACTGGTAATACGTTCTTGCAACGCCCCCATATCCGTTGCCAAGGTAGGCTGATACCCAACAGCAGAAGGAATACGCCCTAAAAGAGCAGATACCTCAGCTCCTGCTTGCGTGAAACGGAAAATATTATCCACAAAGAAGAGAACATCTTGTCCTTCATCACGGAAACTTTCTGCAATTGTCAATCCTGAAAGAGCCACACGCGCACGTGCTCCTGGTGGTTCATTCATTTGCCCGTAAACAAGGGCACACTTTGACCCTTCCGTTGAACCATTATTCTCTTTTGGATTCACATTCACGCGGCTTTCGATCATTTCATAATAAAGATCATTTCCTTCACGTGTACGTTCTCCCACACCAGCAAATACAGAATAGCCACCATGTGCCTTTGCAATATTGTTTATAAGCTCCATAATGAGAACGGTTTTTCCAACACCAGCACCACCAAACAAGCCAATTTTACCCCCTTTAGAATAAGGGGCTAACAAATCCACGACTTTAATACCGGTGACGAGAATTTCCGAAACAGTCGATTGCTCAACATATTCAGGTGCCTCTTGGTGAATAGAACGTGTTTTGGTTGAAGCGATTGGTCCCACATTATCCACCGGTTCCCCAATCACATTCATAATACGTCCCAACGTTGCTTCTCCTACAGGAACGCTAATTTGTGTGCCTGTATCCACAACCTTTTGGCCCCGCATCAAACCATCAGTCGTATCCATAGCAATCGTACGCACGGTATTTTCACCCAAATGCTGCGCAACTTCTAATACCAAGCGATTACCTAAATTCTCTGTTTCCAAAGCGTTGAGAATATTTGGCAATTCACCTTCAAATTGCACATCAACGACAGCACCAATAATCTGCTTGATTTCACCAACAGCGCCTTTTGCACGCTCTTCTTTTTTTGCGGATGTATCTTTTTTTACAGGTGTATCTTTAGCTGCATCACGCGCAGGTACAGAGGAAGCCTTTACATCCACTTGAGATTTCGAAGCGGCTTTTTTCACGCTGGAACGAGCAGCTGGTTTCTTTTTTTCACCTTTTTCTGTTCCTTTGCTTGAGGTTACTGCTTTTACCATCAATCCTTACCTTCTCCATTTAAAGCGCTTCAGCGCCCGCAATAATTTCGATCAATTCTGTCGTAATCTGTGCTTGACGTTGACGATTATAAGCCACCGTCAATTTACTAATCATTTCACCCGCATTGCGCGATGCATTATCCATAGCTGTCATCTTGGCGCCCATCTCACCAGCAACATTTTCCAGCAAAGCCCGAAAGATTTGCACCGAAAGATTACGTGGTACAAGGGCCTCTAAAAGAGACGCAGCATCAGGTTCATATTCATAAACAATCGATTGTGAACCTGTGTTATGATCGGTTTGCTCCACAACATCTATTGCCCCAACAGCTGCTTTTGGAGCAACCATTGGAATCAAATCCAAAGCTGTTGGACGCTGATTAATTACGGAAACAAATTCAGAATAAAACAGCGTACAGACATCGAAAGCGCCTTCATTGAATAAATCAACAATCCGTTGACTAATCATCACTGCCTCTGCAAAACCAATTCGCTTTACAGCATGCAAATCGATATGGTCAATTATCAAGCCTTTGTAATCACGCGATAAAATATCCGCGCCCTTTTTACCCACAGTGATAATTTTTACTATTTTATCAGCCGCCAACAATGCCTTAATCTGTTCACGTGCACGACGAGCAATTTGCACATTAAAAGCACCACACAAACCGCGCTCAGCAGTACACACCACCAAAAGATGCACATCATCGCGCCCCGTACCACGCATAAGAGCAGGCGCATCAACACCATCTACATCAGCAGCAACACTGGTCAAAATATCAGCCATTTTCTTCGCATAAGGGCGTGCAGACTGCGCTGCCTCTTGAGCACGATGCAACCTTGCCGCTGCAACCATTTGCATAGCTTTGGTAATCTTTTGTGTTGCTTTAACCGAAGCGATACGGTCTCTAAGATCTTTTAGTGAAGCCATTCAAGCATTCCATCAATTCATCACGAGAAATTTTTCGCATAAGTATCAAGAACAGTTATCAACTTATCTTTCAGCTCATCTGTTATTTGCTTTTGCTCAGCAATTGCCTTTAAGAGATCTTGATAATCACTACGCAAAAGCACCAAAAGTCCCTGCTCAAACCGCGCAACATCAGAAACTGCCAAAGCATCAAGATAGCCATTCACACCCGCGAAAATAACCACCACCTGTTCTTCTGTTTTGAGTGGAGAAAATTGCGGCTGCTTCAACAGCTCTGTCAAGCGCGCACCCCGATTTAACAAACGCTGGGTTGACGCATCCAAATCAGAGCCAAACTGCGCAAAAGCTGCCATTTCACGATATTGCGCCAATTCACCTTTAATCGAGCCAGCAACTTGCTTCATCGCCTTAATTTGTGCAGCAGAACCAACACGCGATACAGAAAGACCAACATTTACAGCAGGACGAATTCCTTGATAAAACAAATTAGTCTCTAGAAAAATTTGTCCATCAGTAATCGAAATCACATTTGTAGGAATATAGGCAGAAACATCATTTGCTTGCGTTTCAATAACTGGCAAAGCTGTCAACGACCCAGATCCATTTTCCGCATTCAACTTTGCAGCCCGCTCTAAAAGACGCGAATGCAGATAGAAAACATCTCCCGGATAAGCTTCACGACCTGGAGGACGACGCAATAAAAGAGACATTTGACGATACGCTACCGCCTGTTTTGACAAGTCATCATAACCGATCAAAGCATGTTGCCCATTATCACGGAAATACTCACCCATAGCACATCCAGCAAGAGGTGCAATAAATTGCAATGGTGCTGGATCAGAAGCGGTCGCTGCAACAATAATAGAATATTCCAGCGCTCCACGTTCTTCTAAAACTTTAACGAATTGTGCCACAGTCGAACGTTTTTGACCGATAGCCACATAAATACAATAAACTTTATCTTGCTCTCGTCCAGCCCCTTTTTCATGAAAAGGTTTTTGGTTTAAAAATGTATCGAGCAAAATTGCTGTTTTTCCTGTTTGGCGATCACCAATCACCAATTCACGCTGCCCCCGTCCAATAGGGATGAGTGCGTCAATCGCTTTCAATCCGGTCGACATCGGTTCATGGACAGACTGACGCGGAATAATTCCAGGAGCCTTAACATCGACACGACGACGCTCTGTTGCTTTAATGGGCCCCTTACCATCTATAGGGTTTCCCAACGCATCAACCACACGCCCAAGCAAAGCGGGGCCCACAGGAACATCGACGATAGCGCCTAACCGCTTTACACAATCACCTTCACGAATATCACGATCTGAGCCAAAAATGACCACACCAACATTATCAACTTCCAAATTGAGTGCCATACCGCGCACACCGTTTGGAAAGGCGACCATTTCCCCTGCTTGGACATTATCCAAACCATAAACGCGAGCAATACCATCTCCCACAGAGAGAACCCAACCAATTTCTGAAACCTCAGCCTTTTGGTCAAAGTTTTTGATTTGCTCTTTTAGAATTTTTGAAATTTCAGATGGTCTAATATCCATCAGCTGACCTCTTTTTTCAATGCAAGCTTAAGCGAAGACAATTTTGTGAGAAGAGACGTATCAATTTGAGACGACCCCACACGAACGATTAATCCACCAAGAATTGTTGGATCCACAATGATGTGCAGCAAGACTTTTCCTCCAACAACACCTTCCAAAGCCTCACACAACTCTTGTCTTTGTTGAGAACTTAAGGAGCGCGCAGAAACAATTTGCGCAGTAACCTGCCTACGAGCGCGTGCAACACAACGCTGGAAAGCATGTAAAATACCAAATACGGCACTAAGCCTACGGTTTATTACAATAACGCGTAAAAAATTACCAATGACCTGCCCTGCGTTTTTATCAGCAAATTTGATGTTTGCACAAACAGATTGCATCACCTTAATTTGCTCTTTAACTGAAAAGAATGGACTGAGCACAAAGAATTTTAAATCCTTATTCTCCAAAACAAGCAAAAGATCCTCTACTGCCTTTTCAACCTTTTCGACATTTCCGGCTTCTTGAACGCAATCAAAAAGCGCTTGCGCATAGCGTTGATCTACCAACGGCAGCGGTATGAGAGAAAATGAATCCGACACGAAATACCGCCTCTTTCCCTTGAGCGACTCTCTGATAGTTATCAGATGAAATGAAACAGACATTCTCAATCTTAAGAATCTTCTTCTTAAAACCTAGAACAAAAATCACTTGGTTTCTAGCATAGACATAGCCGACTCGCAACACCACAAATCGCTGCTTTTCAAAAATTTTAATAAAATATTCAAAATATTTTTGAAAAGCATTTTTTTAGATATACAGGATGGCATCACAGTTTTTTTATGCCTCTTTTTGACATTCTCTGAGCGATTTTTTCACTCTCATTGATTTTTCTTCAAACGCTCTTGTCACCATAACAAAACATTCCCTTTATCACCACAAAACCTTTAACGAAAGACGACGGCGACTGAAAAAGTCTATTATTTCAAACTGATAAGAAAGAAAAAACAATGAATATCCTCCTAAAAATTAAAGAAAACATTGATCTTTTTTCTTCAAACACCCACTCCTTTTAAAAAATTTTACCAAGTAATATTTTCTTGTAAGCACACTCTTTTAATATACAAAACATTGATTTATAATGATAATATATCATTTTTCATACCGGATGAGCTTCAAATATCGAAAGATTCTCTCTTTTCAAATTTTTTTATCAAAATCACTCCCTTGCTTCATCACAAACAAAAAAGGAAATGATCAAAGAAAACAACACCTCTTATAAACGCTCTCAAGTACCAAGAGTTTTCGTAATACTCAAAGCTAAATAATAAATGGCGCCATTTTATACCTTTATGAAATAAAGATGGGGAGCCTTAACTTGGTTTTTTCATTCATGAAAGCTTTGATATTCTACACTCGAAAAACATCGTAAAATGAATTCGAGTATGCTGAGAAACATTTGCTTAAACAAGCATATGAATGTAGTAATACAATAGATGTTCTGTAATATTCCGCTTTGGGCGTTCTGCTTTACATGAAAAATGTGCCCCCATTAGAGAACGAAAGTAATAAAAGCATGAAACAATGGATAATCTCCATTTCACGACAGCGCCTATGAATGCTATAATGGTAACCCCATTGAGCAGCCCCATCTTTACACTTATGAAAGAACAAGCCGGCACCATCACACACTTTGCCATCTCCCAATTTTACGACAGCCCTTAATTCTTGAGATGATTAGGTATTTTGGTCCTCTCTTGTATAGTTTTACGCGACACAGGCTCCCCCATCTGTAACATGCAAACGAATGGTTTTGATTGATCAATATAAATAGATTTTAAATAAGAGAATCCTACGATAGTTGAGGCTATAATATGAATAACGGCATATTATCACTATAAATCAATATTTATTATTTATAAAAATTATTATTATGGATGCTTTTGAAAATTCTAGAGCCGAATGAATAAGGATGACAACGATGAATGCTCATTTTGACCTTCACGCTCCAAAATGAGTCCGTGTTCTCGTCAAAGATAAATAAAATAGATATATGCAATATTCTCGCCCTAATCTAGCATATAAACGCAGGTACGACTCGTACAGCGCTGATACATCTTATGAACGCTGCTTCATAAGGCTTTAAGGTCAAATAATATCAAAAACACGTCCCTCATTAAGCCCACATAGCGTCACTTTATATGGCACTATATTGCACTGATTTAGAAAAAGCATAGATCAATATCAATTTGAACGCGAATAGAATTGGGTATTTTGGGTGTACAGCTAAGCATTTTCAGCCCTTATAAAAAGAATCCGCCTATCAAAAGAATACTGTCCCTCATACAAAAAAGGAGTAAAAGCCGAAATGATAGTGCCCTCGAAGAAGAGAGGCGCTTCTGCTGGTTTTATAACAAAGATATTTTTTCCCGTAGCTCTACTTAATGCAATGTACATGTATCATATTTTGCTGCCTGAATGCTTATTCAGAATAATATAAGAGTTCAAGTAAAGCATCTTAAGCAAAGAGACCTTCACTTTATGCGATACTGGTTTTAGAAAAAACTTTGCGGATCAATATCAATTTGAACCCGAACGGAACTGGGCATTTTGGGTGTACCGCTAAGCATTGCACGTATAAACCCTTGTATATCAAAAGAACGCTGTCCTTGCAGCAAAAGCCGAAAACGATAACGCCCCCGAACCAAAGCCAAAGGCGCTTCTGCTGGTCCCATAACCGAGATATTTTTTTCCCGTGGCGCTGCTTGACGCAATGCGCGCGCATAATGTTCTGCTGCTTGGCGCTGTTGTGCAGACACGATCAAAGAGGCAAGCCGCCCATAGGGAGGCAAATGATAATGCTGACGCGCTGCAATCTCACGTGTGTAAAAATCTTCTGGCTGGCATGCAAGTAAGGCTTTGATAACCGGATGATCTGGTTGATAAGTTTGCAATAATCCTAAACTTTTCAATCCCACACGCCCTGCTCTTCCGGTAACTTGAGAAAGCAGCTGATAGGTACGTTCACTTGCGCGTAAATCGCCATTGGCAAGACCAAGATCAGCATCAATAACGCCAACCAGAGAGAGCTTGGGAAAATGATGTCCTTTAGCGACTAACTGTGTTCCAATAATAATGTCCACATCGCCATTTGCAATGGCTTGTAATTCGCTTCGCAACTTCCCAATCCCTCCTTTGAGATCTGTTGAAAGGATCAATGATCGCGCTTGAGGAAAAAGCATTTGTGTTTCTTCGGCAATTCTTTCCACACCCGGTCCACAAGCCACGAGATGATCTAATGTCCCACATTCAGGACAGGCTTGAGGAAGTGGTTCATGATATCCACAATGATGACATTTCAGTTGCCCGTGCGCACGATGTTCGACCAACCAACTTGAACAATCGGTACAATGAAAACGATGTCCGCAAATTCGGCATAAAGTTAAAGGTGCATAACCACGACGATTAAGAAAAAGAAGAGCTTGTTCGCCCTTATCAAGCGTTTGTTTTAAAGCCCTTTCAAGAGCAAAGGAAATAAAGCGCCCCTTTTGCACCCCTCCTTGGCGCATATCAACCACCCGCAACTGTGGAAGTGCAGCTTCTTTAAAACGGGAAGGTAAATGCACCTTTTGATAACGCCCTTTTAAAACATTGGCTTGGCTTTCAATCGACGGTGTGGCTGAAGATAAAATAACAGGAAAATGCTCAAAAGAGCCCCGTGCAACAGCCATATCACGCGCATGATAAAAAATGCGCTCTTCTTGTTTATAAGCGCTATCGTGCTCTTCATCGACAACAATCAAGCCAAGCTCATGAAAGGGAAGAAAAAGCGCCGAACGAGCCCCCGCAACGACACGCACCCGCCCTTCTGCAACTTGTCGCCAGACGCGTTCTCTACGACGTGGCGTCAAATCAGAATGCCATTCTGCTGCCGCAGCACCAAAACGTGCATAAAAACGATCTAAAAACTGCTGTGTTAAAGCAATTTCCGGCAATAAAATTAAAACCTGCTTGCCCTCTTTAAAGGCTTGAGAAACCGCTTCAAAATAAACCTCTGTCTTTCCTGAACCCGTAACACCATCAAGCAAAAAAACTTGAAACTGAGAAGATAAAACACCTTCCCGCAATAATGTTGCTGCTTCACTTTGCGCTCCCTGCAACTGAGGGAGACAAAAATCAGGATCAGGCATTGCCACAAGATCAGGAGCAGGAACCTTAACATCTTCAAAAATTCCTAGCGCTTTTAAACCTTCAACAACAGAAACCGAAGTTCCAGCCGCATGTGCCAGACCAGAACGTGTCCATATCTTCTCATTACGCACCAATTCCAAAACCCGTGACCGCGCTGGTGTGAGACGTTCTACATTTCCACCACAATATCGCAAACCCAGCATCTGCGCTTCCGGCTCTAAAGCAGCCGGTACCGACAAAACCAATCGTGCGACAAGACCAAAAGGTGCCATTGTATAGCGACTAACAAAACGCAAAAATGTGATCATTTCTGCTTTTAATGGGGGGCAATCAAAAACATGAAGCAGAGAGCGTAATTTTTCACGCGCCACCGAAGCAGACTTGTGCCCATCGGCTGTCTGCTCTCCAACATCTACAACAAAACCGCAAAGCTCACGCCCCATCAACGGAACCCGAACAAAGGAACCAACGTTCACCTCCATAGAAGATGGAACTTTATAACTATAAGCGTGAGCAACAGGAAGAGGAACCAATACGGATACAATCTTTTCCTCTATCATGCTTGAATTCATCTTGTAAACCAATCTACGACCTATTGAGCATCAACAAGTCTACACCTTATCTTTAAACACTCTTATAAAATTCATTGCAGGATTCAATCCCCCCGATCACAACACTTTTCTAACAAAAATTCTTTTTAACACGCATTCCCTCACCAAAGTGCCAATATAAAGAACCAATCTCATCGTCTATAACAAAAAACTCTATAGCAAAAAAATAGCACTATTCTTCTGTATAAATAAAACGCATCACTATTAAGCATTCAACATGCTATCGGTTAAGTGCATCCTTCAACAAAGCGATCCCATAGTATGACCTCTACGCACACTTTTATTTTTTTACCGCCTCATATCTCAATTTATCTTCAACAAACTGATTTATAAAGATATAATCATCATTTTACCTATTGTAATAAAAACCCTCCATACGATTATTTTTTTCATTTCAGACCCATCGAGGAACATTTGTAAATCCTTATTGATGAAAAAGTATCCCATGATTTTAATTATAAGGAGAATAATATTGCAAATGGAGCCGTTACAATATTCACCTTGGCTTTGTGCCAAAAAGTGAAAACACGTGTATACATCTTTCAGCTTGATTGAAAATCAAGCAACAATACAAGCAGCACAAAAGCGTATTTTTGAAGAATGGGGAAAACAGAATAAATCAATGTAATTGACCATAAAAAAACCCTTCATGCGTAAAATTTTACAGGCGTTCTTCAACAGTGTTTTACGACAAAATAAATCCATCCGCTTTCATCAAAAACAAAGTTAAACATACCCCCTAAAAAAGGAAGGTATCTTATGATGCACTCTCAAATATCAAGAGCAATCGCAAATAGGAAATGAGCAAAGTGTTTGATAATGCTAGCTTATTTCCATAAATATAAAAACACCGCTACGCAAAGATGCCAATACGCAAAAATGTTGGTACGCAATGAATTCTATGCCTTATCACGAGCAACACTATGAAATGGGTGTGGAAACGATAAATCATATTTCTTTACCGAAAACGGATACATGATTAACACCATAGCATTCTTGTTCTTTACACAGATATTAATTCTTTCTCTTGCTTTTGCAGTCAACAATAGCGCATAACAAAAAATAGGATAAAGCTAAAAAAAAGAGGTTAGAGATGAAATTTTTTGTGGATAGCGCCAATATTGAAGAAATTCAAGAGTTACAGAATTTAAGCCTTGTTGATGGTGTTACCACCAATCCCTCTCTTATCCTAAAATCAGGACGCAATATTCTTGATGTTACAAAAGAAATTTGTGCTCTCGTTAGCGGACCTGTTTCTGCTGAAGTTGCAGCAACGGAATTTGAAAGCATCATGAAAGAAGCAGCTGTTTTAGCAAAGGTTGCCGACAATATTTGTATCAAGCTTCCTTTAACACTCGATGGATTAAAAGCCTGTAAAGCCCTCACAGCAGCAGGACTAAAAACAAATCTCACACTTTGTTTTTCTGCCAATCAAGCCTTATTAGCCGCCAAAGCAGGCGCAACATTCGTTTCACCTTTTATTGGTAGACTTGATGATTGTGGAAATGATGGAAGTGAACTGCTTCATGAAATTCGCACAATTTATGATAACTATAACTTTGAAACACAAATCTTGGCCGCTTCAATCCGCACCGTTAATCATGTCAAAGAAGCAGCACTAAGCGGTGCTGACGTTGCAACAGTTCCACCAGCAATCTTAAAAGCACTAGTCAAACATCCTCTCACCGACAAAGGGTTGCAAATATTCCTCGACGACTGGAAAAAAACAGGACAAAATATTGCTTAATGTCTAGAAATTTTATTGGAAAGATCTTTTGAAAGTAACAAAAAGATCTGTTCAGCCAACTCTTCCGCAACACGTTTTTTTGCATCTTCTTCTGCTTGCAGCGTTGCATATTCTTGACGAAGTTGCTCAAAAGATGCATTCATCATTGCTGTTCCTTTTGCAACAAGAGTATTTTTCATATCCTGCAAAGTATAAGAAGCTCTGCTCATAACAGTTCCAACAGAAGGTCGTCCCTTTCTCTTTTTCTCGAAATCAACCTCTATCTGCATAGATTCTCTTGTAAAGACGGATATCTGCAATGCTAATTTATAAGTAGGTAGAGAAGGTTTAGCACCATTTCCATACAAAAGAAAAAGCAGATGATTGCGCACCATTTGACCAAAACGATCCGAAGGTTCTTCCACAACAATAGAAGCAAGCTTTTGCGCTAACCCCAAAGAAGCTTGTCCAGAAGGGTATCCAGAAGCAGGATTCCCATAAGAAGCAGAATCCATTGTCATTGCACTCTGCAACTCTTGACGGTAAAGCGGTTCAACTTTGCATCCACACAACAGTGTGAATACACCAGCTAAAATGACAAGAATAGAACTTCT
The DNA here is from genome assembly GCF_042195435.1 of Bartonella sp. CL162QHHD. Lineage (NCBI taxonomy): Bacteria > Pseudomonadati > Pseudomonadota > Alphaproteobacteria > Hyphomicrobiales > Bartonellaceae > Bartonella > Bartonella sp. CL162QHHD. The sequence goes on along the minus strand of NZ_JBHIOG010000067.1, from coordinate 35,898 downwards.
AAAAAACGACATTCACAATCCTTTGTGGAACAACAATGATTTTTTTCACAGGCTTTTCAACCAGTTGCGCCTTTACAAAATCTAACGCCAAAACCGCTTCTTTAATCATCACCTCATCAGCAGTTGCTGCAACGCTCACCTCACCGCGTTTTTTACCATTAATTTGTACTGGCAAAGTATAGCATTCCGCAACGGTTAACGCACGATCATAAACAGGCCAAGCAAGCGCAGACATTAAAGTTTTTCCTCCTAAAGCAGCATGACATTCTTCTGCTAAATGGGGCATCATGGGTGCAATCATGGCAAGAAAAAAATCCATAGCTTGACGTAAAGAAGCTTTCATTTCATCGTCAACACTTTCTATCCTATTTAACAACGGTGCCATAATATTCAAGAATTCATAAAGGCGTGCAATAGCCCGATTAAAAGCGAATTTTTCCAAATCATCTTCTACAGCGCAAAGCGTGCGATGTGCGACCTTTGAGAGTTCCAAAGCCGCCCCCTGATGCCCTGCACAAGGCGCCACATCCTTTAAAATAGAAGCACTCACAGCCACATGGCGCCAAACACGCTGTACAAAGCGATGTGCACCTTCAACACCAGATTCTGTCCAAATGACATCCCGCTCGGGAGGAGAATCTGACAACACAAACCAACGCACAGTATCAGCGCCATAAGATGCAATAATATCATCAGGATCAACGACATTCTTTTTTGATTTTGACATTTTCTCAATCAAACCAATCGTCACTTTACTTTGATCGGTTAATTTATAAGCACACCGCTTTCCATCTTTTTCAACAATCGAAATTTCTGCTGGAGAAACCCACCCTTGATCATCCCGATAGGTTTCATGCACCACCATCCCTTGGGTAAAAAGCCCCTTAAAAGGCTCATCTACCGTCACATGACCGACCAATTTCATAGCACGCATAAAAAAGCGCGCATAAAGAAGATGCAAAATGGCATGCTCAATTCCACCAATATATTGTTGCACAGGCAACCATTCAGCTGTTGCTTGTTTGTCAACAGGTCCCTGCGCAAAAGGAGCCGTAAAGCGTGCATAATACCAAGAAGAGTCAACAAATGTGTCCATGGTATCGGTTTCGCGTTTGGCAGGTTGACCACAGGAAGGACAAGTAACATTCTGCCACCTTTCATGTCGTGCAAGAGGATTTCCTGGTTGATCAAAAGTAACATCATCAGGCAACACAACCGGTAAATTGGCACGTGGAACAGGAACAACCCCACAAGTTGTACAATGGATCATCGGAATGGGGCACCCCCAATAACGTTGACGTGAAATCCCCCAATCACGCAAACGAAATTGCACTGTTTTCTTCCCTTGCGGTTGCCCATTGAGCATTTGTTTTTCAAGCTTTTTAGCAGCTTCTTCAAAAGCTTGTTGGGGTGTTAAACCATCCAAAAAACTGGAATTGATCATCACCCCATCACCCGTATAAGCTGTTTCAGTAATAACAAAATCTTCTGCTTGCTCTCCTTTTGGTAAAACCACCGGTTTTATTGGAAGATCATATTTACGCGCAAAATCGAAATCTCTCTGATCATGAGCCGGACAACCAAAAACAACCCCTGTTCCATAGTCCATAAGCACAAAATTCGCGATATAAACGGGAATATGTACTGTTGAATCGAAAGGATGAACAGCCAAAAGGGGCGTGAGAAACCCTTGTTTTTCAGCTGTTTCAAGTGCTGCTGTTGTCGTTCCACCACACCGACAATTTTCAATAAAAGCACTCAACGCTTTGTCTTTTTTTGCCAAAGCTTGTGCAATAGGATGATCAACAGACAGAGCCAAAAAGGAAGCGCCAAACAGTGTATCAGGACGTGTTGAATAACAAACAACCTCATCAAATTTATCACAAACATCATCAGCATCACCCGCCGACTTTAAAGCCCAACGAATCAACAAACCTTGTGATTTTCCAATCCAGTTTTTTTGCATGGTGCGAACTTTTTCCGGCCATTGGTTCAGCTCTTCAAGCCCTGCCAAGAGATCTTCACTAAAGTCGCTAATTTTGAAAAACCACTGCGTCAACTCACGTTGTTCCACCAACGCACCAGAACGCCATCCCCGCCCATCAACAACCTGTTCATTGGCCAAAACAGTATGATCAACAGGGTCCCAATTCACCTTAGCCACTTTACGTGCTACCAACCCCTTTTGATAGAAATCAAGGAACAACATTTGTTGGCGGTGGTAATATTCCACATCACAAGTTGCAAATTCACGCGCCCAATCGAGTGAGAGTCCTAATTGTTTTAATTGCCCGCGCATGACCGCAATATTTTGATAGGTCCAAGTTTTAGGATGCACTTTACTTTGCAGAGCAGCATTTTCAGCTGGCATACCAAAAGCATCCCACCCCATGGGATGAAGCACATTAAAACCCTTTGCCCTTTTATAGCGTGCCACCACATCCCCCATGGCATAATTGCGCACATGCCCCATGTGAATACGGCCAGAAGGATAAGGAAACATTTCTAAAACATAATATTTTTCACGAGCATCTTCTTGAAGAGTCTGAAAAATTTTCTTTTCATCCCAAATTTCTTGCCATTTTTTTTCTCTCGCACGTGGATTATAGCGTTCGCCTATATTATAATGTCCAATTGTCATTCCCATTATACTCTTTTAATAAAACAGAACCAAAAACTTGTTTTATTATGCTTGACCATGGATTAACCTCATCGTCAACATTTTCGTGAAATATTTCCCTAAGTATTTTATAAAACTTTAAAAAAAACGACCAACTCTTGAACAAAAAAGGTAAAGCACAAAAATATGAATACACAAACGCCCCTCGATGCCCCTTCCGTTGAAGCATGGCAAAACCTTCAAAAAGACATTGCAGCAATATGCCAAGAGCTACAACGCCCTGTAGAAGAAATTGAACTTATCGCTGTTTCAAAAACTGTTTCTGCTATTGATATACGACCCCTTTTGCAAGCAGGCCAATCTTTGTTTGCAGAAAACCGCGTACAAGAAGCAGCACAAAAATGGCCTGCTTTACGTCAACAATTTGAAAATATTAAACTTCATCTCATCGGTCCCCTACAATCAAATAAAACAGCAGAGGCGATCAAACTTTTTGATGTTATTCAAACGGTTGACCGTGAAAAAATAGCCAAAAGCTTAGCTGAAGAAATGGAAAAACAAAAAAGGCATCTTCCTTGCTATGTTCAGGTTAACATTGGCTTAGAACCGCAAAAAAGTGGTATCGCACCACAAGAAGCTACATCTTTTGTCAACCAATGCAAAAACAAGTATGGACTCGATATCATCGGACTTATGGGCATCCCCCCTGTCGACGAAAACCCCGGCCCCTATTTCGCGCTCTTAGCAAAATTAGCAAAACAAGCAGGTCTTCCAAAGCTTTCCATGGGCATGTCCAGTGACTTCAAAACCGCTCTACAGTTTGGCTCTAATGTCCTTCGCATTGGCTCTGCTTTATTTGGAAAACGCCCTGTGTAAAGCAATTCCCCCTTCATATAAATTCCCATTGAAAATTCTACGAACAAACCAAAAACAGCAGAAATGAGAAAAAATATTTCCTTCAATATCAATAAAAGAGCAATTCTAGCAAAAAAGATTCCAGTCCCTCTTTCATCCTGTTAGCAGGATAAGCAAAAAAGCTGGTTTCTCAAATTTCTCACCGGCACATCCACAACACGTACAATAGCTTCAAGATAGCATTGCAATTTGACTCTCATATTCTCGCACATTGGCTCTACTTTACTCCCCTCTGACCGCCTCTCCAGCAAAAGCAATATAAAAAATAAATCCTTATATAAAGGCAAAATGATAAGAGGGGCGTTGCGCATGAATGAAAAAACTGTCGCGAAATAAATAATTGCAAAAGAATATTGAATAAGATCATCGCAATGATTTCCATTGAAAATCATGAATTCTCTTAACTTCTCCAACACGCGTAAACAATTTCCCCACATGCCAATGGCATAAAGCAGACAAAAAGAGGCTTATGGTTACATAATACAGTAACAAAACTCTTTCATGTAAGTCACTTGAGCAAAATAAACATCTCAAATGCTCAATAGAGCACCAAGAACCGCGCTAAACAACATGATAGCAATCTATAAGGTCAACGATAGCATAGAGGCTTTCCATGCTCTACAAAGCATAACATACGGTCAATATTCGCCTGAAAAATAAAAGAACGAATCCCGTGCATATGCGCATAATACATGCACGCAAAACAATGGAAATGAGAACGATTTCAATAACGATATTCCTTTATCATTATTCCTTTGTCGATCTCGTAAACAAAGAGAAAAACTTCAACTTTTCATATGCCTAATTTTTCTAATTTTAAACTTTAATTAAGGAAAAACAGGGGATATTTCTTATATTTTAAAATATTGCAAATAATATTATTATCTTCTTAAGAAGAAGATTTCATGTATACATAGTATAGATATTATTTATACAGTATTTTTATTGTTATTTTTAAAATTTATCTTTGACATTTTTCTAAAAATACATGATAGCCATTTGAAATGTATCATTATGATACTACTTTTAATGTAGATAATTAAGGAGAATTAATATTTTTGGTTCATGCAGCACATTCGGTCATATAGCGACAAAGATATCTCTCTGAAGTTAAATAATTTTGTAAGTATATTTGTAAGAATATACCAAATTAAATATCTACATCTGTGGATAAAATAATTTTCAGAGATATCTATTGTGGATCACATCTTATAATCAGAATTTTTTTATAATGAATATTTGTTATGAAATCGTAAGAATGTTTTGTATTCTCATTGTCTTTATCCCTATATATGCTATTGGTTTTTAAAAATGGTAGTTACATTTGGAAAGTAACTATAAAATAAACTTTATATACAGTAATTCTTTTCATTATTTTTGATATTTTGGTTTAATTAATTATTAATGAACTTATTCTTATTTGAATAAGGGAATACAAAATAAAAAACATTTAAAGCGATAATCAATAAAGCACCTTCATCTCCCTTTTTATATGATATTTTTTAATGCCTTTGTGCGTTTATAAAAGGCTCTATACCGCAATAGACTTTGCCACATTTAAATATCCTAAAAGCATAAAATACCTTTTTAAGAAAAACGTATCAGATTTAAAAATTGACTATTCTAATCTTTGTCATTTAGTCTAACCTCACAATGAAAAGCTTTTGGGAAAACTCTGCCACAAATATAACCATACAAAAATACAGAGGCAGATTTTCAAAACAATAAAAAGAGGGAAACATGACTGAAAAAATCTATCCAGTATCAGAAGAGATCAAAAAAAATACTTTACTCGATGAGGAAACTTATCAACAGTGGTATCGAGAAAGCATCGATGATCCAGAAAGCTTCTGGGCAAAACATGGTCAACGCATTGAATGGTTTAAACCTTTTACAAAAGTAAAAAACACTTCTTTTAACGGAGATGTCTCCATTCAATGGTACGAAGATGGGATAACAAATGTTACCTATAATTGCATTGATCGCCACCTGAAAATCCATGGAGACAAAATCGCACTCATTTGGGAAGGAGATAATCCTTACCATGATAAAAAAATAACCTATAACGAGCTTTATGAACATGTTTGTCGTTTTGCTAATCTTTTGAAAAGTCGTGGCATTAAGAAAGGCGATAAAGTAACCATTTATCTTCCTATGATTCCCGAAGCAGCCTATGCCATGCTTGCTTGTGCTCGCATTGGAGCTATTCATTCGGTTATTTTTGCTGGCTTTTCTGCTGAGGCAATAGCAGGACGCCTTGTCGATTGTGAATCAACCTTCATTATTACCGCTGATCAAGGCTTGCGTGGCAGCAAACGGATCAACTTAAAAGACAATGTTGATCATGCTATTGAGATAGCCGCGCGCCAAAACGTGCAGGTGGACCAAGTCATGGTTATACGGCGAACTTGTGGACCCATTCAATGGGTAGAGGGGCGTGATTTTTGGTACCACGAAGAGATAGCTCATGCCAAAACAGCTTGTCCACCAGAACCAATGAATGCTGAAGATCCACTTTTTATTCTTTATACTTCAGGCTCCACCGGCAAACCTAAAGGTGTTTTGCATACCACAGCGGGCTATCTTATTTTTGCCTCGATGACTCACCAATATGTTTTTGATTACCACCCCAATGAAGTTTACTGGTGCACGGCTGACATTGGTTGGATAACCGGTCATTCTTACTTGGTTTATGGACCTTTATGCAATGGTGCGACCACTTTAATGTTTGAAGGCACACCAACCTTTCCTGACAAAGGCAGATTCTGGGAAATTGTCGACAAACACCAAGTCAATACGCTCTATACAGCACCAACAGCTATCCGCGCCTTAATGGGAGCAGGAAATTCGTTTGTTGAACACTCAAACAGAACATCGTTGCGTCTCTTAGGCACGGTAGGAGAACCGATTAATCCAGAAGCATGGGAATGGTTTTATCATACAGTTGGAAATGACCGTTGTCCGATTCTCGATACATGGTGGCAAACGGAAACAGGAGGGCATATGATCACGCCCTTGCCCGGTGCAACACCCCTCAAAGCAGGATCGGCCACACGTCCTTTTTTTGGTGTTCAACCCCAAATTGTTGATGCCCAAGGCAATGTTTTAGAAGGTGAAGCAGAAGGCAATCTTTGTATCAGTGATTCATGGCCCGGACAAATGCGCACACTTTATAAGGATCATGAACGCTTTATTCAAACTTATTTTTCCTCCTATAAAGGAAAATATTTTTCAGGCGATAGCTGTAGGCGCGATAGCGACGGTTATTATTGGATCACAGGACGAGTTGATGACATTCTCAATGTCTCGGGGCACAGGTTAGGAACTGCTGAAATTGAATCAGCTCTTGTTTCTCATCCCGCTGTATCAGAAGCAGCTATTGTGGGTTACCCGCATCCCATTAAAGGACAAGGAATTTATAGTTTTGTGACTCTCATGGAAGGAACAGAGTCAAGTGAAGAATTGCAAAAAGACCTTATCAAGCATGTGAGACAAGAAATAGGCTCTATTGCCATATTGGATAAAATTCAGTTTGCTCCGCAGCTTCCCAAAACACGATCAGGGAAAATTATGAGACGTATTTTACGAAAAATCGCTGAAAACGATTTTGATACTCTCGGAGATATTTCAACCCTTGCCGAACCACAAGTTGTTGAAGATCTGATTGCCAACCGACAAAACTAAAAAACACGACGCAATACAACATACGGTGGTTTTTGTTTTTTTTGCTAAAATTATCTCAGCATTATTACGAAAACCACCAAGGAGAATAAAAAACAAAACAATGCATGAGAAGCTCAATCATTCTAACAACAAACGCTTTTTTTCATAACAGGTAAGAAATAATTTAAGCAAAAACCTCAAGATTGGGATGCGAACAAGAACTAAGAAAGTAAGATAAAAAGAGCAACATAGCTTTTTAAAATCACCCAATGTCCACTCAATGCAAAAAAAGCCTCTGAGTAAGAAGGAAAAATAGTTCTGATGTTTATGCTAGAATCCCTTTGAAATTCCTGCTAAAATCATAAATAAAGCTAAAAAAAGAAAGTATAAGTGATAATATTCTTGAGCAAAAATATTTATCTATAACGAGGGTGTATAAAAAATATTGAAAACCATGAAATCTAAAATAAACAAGCTTACAACAAAAATCTAAAGCAATGAAAGTAAAAGTTCTTAGAATAAATGATGCAATATAAAATCAGGAGTAATAATAAAAAGTGATTCATTTTGAAAATGTCGGCCTACGCTATGGAATGGGCCCTGAGGTCCTTCGTGATATTAGCTTTCATATTCCTCCTGGATCATTTCAATTTCTCACAGGTGCCTCTGGAGCAGGGAAAACGTCGCTGATGCGTCTTATGTTTTTGGCACTCAAACCCACCCGCGGTCATATTGATCTCTTTGGAACAGACACAGCATTACTCAAACGACAAGAGCTCCCTGCGCTGCGACAACGTATCGGTGTGGTTTTTCAAGATTTTCGTTTACTCGACCACATGACCACTTATGAAAATGTCTCCTTACCTTTACGCATTAAAGGACAAGAAGAAGCAACCTATCGCAGTGAAGTGGAAGATCTTCTCTGTTGGGTAGGTCTTGGAGATCATATTCATGTTTTACCACCGGTTCTTTCCGGTGGGGAAAAACAAAGGGTAGCCATTGCACGCGCACTCATTGATCAACCTGAAATTCTACTTGCCGATGAACCCACTGGAAATGTCGATCCGCCCTTGGCAAAACGCCTCCTCCGTTTGTTTATTGAATTAAACCGTTTTGGAACGGCTGTTATCATTGCCACCCATGATATTGCCTTAATGGAACAAGTTGCAGCACGGCGTATGCTTCTCCATAACGGACGGATGACGATTCATGAATAAGTCTTTCCCCATTTTTACAAGCAATAAAAAAAATACAACAGCGATTATTCCCAGTGGTAATATTTCTGGAAAAGCATTGGTTGCCGTAATTGCTATTATGACATTTCTTTCAAGCCTCACCTTAATCGGTGTTGATTTAGTCCAACATGCCGCCCAAAATTGGAGTAATCAGATTAGCTATGAAGCAACAATACAAATACGCCCCATTGACAATGTTGATATCAACAAAGCACTCCGTGATGCCGTACAATTGGTTAAAACATTTTCTGGTGTACAAGATGCAAAAATTGTTGACCAAAAAGCTACAGAAAAGTTACTGGAGCCATGGCTTGGAACAGGCTTCAATGTCAATGAACTACCCCTTCCCCGCCTCATCATTGTGACCCTGAATGGGGATGAAAAAATCAATTTTGCAGCCATTAATCACGCCATTAAAACCCAAATTCCAGGAGGTCAATTTGATGATCACCGTGTTTGGGTTCATCGTTTTGCGACCATGGCACACACCACTGTTTTCATTGGTTTTTCAATTTTAGCATTGGTTCTAGGTTCTCTTATCCTCACCATCATTTTTGCCACCCGCAATGCATTGGCAGAAAATACACATATTATCAATGTCTTATATTTCCTTGGTACTGAAACTCTTTTCATTGCTCGCCAATTTGACTGGCATTTTTTTAAAACCGCGCTGCGTGGTTCTTTATATGGTGGTCTTACAAGCATATTTCTGTTTTCAGCCTTTTGTCTCTGGACGAATTATAACTTGGGAAGAGTAGAAGCTAGCCAAATAACAGCTTTGTTTGGACATCTTTCCATAAGTTCCATTCCTTACGGAAAAATCATTTTTCTTATTATTTTCGTTTCTTTTCTTACCACCCTTACAAACCGCATGACTATTTTAACACAACTGAAAAAAATCGATCAATGTGAAAACGGTTTATTTTAATTTTATGACTCACAACACTTACAACTCATTGACGCAAAACAATTTAGAACGTCCTCTTCCAAAACGGCTCCACTATAGTTGGTCTCCCCGCTTTTTATTTCGCTATTTTCCACCGACAACCCTTACTCTTTCAATCATTGTTTTCATTTTCTGGAGCGGTTTTATCATTTTTTCTGAAAAAACTGAACGACTTTCTCCCCCACAGCCTCTCCCCAAAGCTGATGCCATCATTGTGCTGACAGGCGGAGAAAACCGAATAGAGACAGGACTTAATCTCTTACAAAGGGGGCTTGGTTCACGTCTCCTCATCAGTGGTGTAAATACCACAACCAACCTGAAAAGTCTCATGCATAACATGCATATTACCCGACGGCTTATCTCCTGTTGTATTGACATCGGGCATCAAGCGATTAACACCAGAGGAAATGCTAAAGAAAGCGCCGATTGGATCAAAAAACACCACTATAAAACCCTTTATATCGTCACCCATGATTACCATGTGTGGCGCTCGATGCGAGAACTTAAATATTTAATGCCTGATATCCATTTCATTGCCTATCCTGTTAAAAAGAACAATGCTGAAAGCGCAATACAACAGATCAATCAAATCCGCATTCTCATATTCCAATATATTAAAACGCTCCAAGTCTATATCAGAACCGCATTCTAATCTTTATCCTTCTGACTTTTTAAAAACCTTGCCATCTTCTGACCTCTTCATACCTTTCTCTCATACTCTTCCACAAGAGGTTGCTTCTATAAAAGCTCGACAGAGCTACCTTCATACAACACAGAACACCCCACAATACATGTATCACTGTATTGCACATTCACCCAAAACATCTCTTACATCCCAAACATATCTCACAGCACGGGATCTGTACATACCATCTCAATATATAAGCTCTTGTAAATAGAGCCCCCAGACAACTATAAGATCTTCAGACTTGTTATAGAGATCTATTTATACCACCGTCTTTACGCTTCATAAAAATGCAAACCGCCCCACCCTATATTTTGCCGCCCCCAAGTATTACGATAGCTCAAGCCTCTTGGGATGATTGGTAAGAGGCATGCATTACGCCTTTCTTAAACACAAACATACCAACCTCGTATGACATGCAAAAAAATACTTTTAATAGATTTAAAATGAGAAAATTTATGATAGTTAGATTTCTCATTCAACAGAGAGAATGTTAAACTATCATTATAAGTCAATATATTAGTAACAATCTCTTATTCTAAAAAGCATCTTCTTAAGAGCATTTTAGATCACAGATAGGAATAAGCTCAAAACGCACACCGCTACAAATACCCCACGTTTTTTATCGCAATCTTTTTTGAAATCATTTCGCTCTCTAAGATCACTTTTTATCTGGTTTCCTCCCAGAAAAAGAACGAAAATTTTTAAACTCTATTGATCTGTAAACAATAATAACTCAGCTTCTTGTCTAACGCATTCCACCTGCTCACTTCAATATCAGAACACCTCAAAAGACAGATTTCATAAGAATTGTGATTTCCTCTCAACATCTCAAAGGACGATGATTCCTATCAGCAACGATTTGTAAACAGTTCACTTTCTCTGGACAGGTTCCTCTCAGCTTCCCCATTTATATGGTTTACTCACATAAAGCTCGACAAGAAAACCCCTGCCTGAGAATATTCATCACTGCCGCTAAAGCTCATGCGTCATAATTTTAGTGACCTCACTGCCTAAGGTGCTTTATTACATACAACATATTGATTTATAATGAAATTTTATTACGCTACAACTTGAATGAGAGCTCTCAATATCATCAGATTCTCTCATTTCAAATCTGTTCTCTATTGAATCAATCAAAACCACCCGCTTGCACATCACAAGCGGGATGAGTGTGTGGATAAAAACTGTACAAGAAATGACTAAAAATGGCTCTTATGAACCGTCTTAATGCAAGGTCTATCGCAACACCCACGAGCTGGCAAATATAATGATGGTGCCGGCTTGTTACTTCATAAGCGTAAAGATGGAGGTGCTCAATGGATTTACCGTTGTACCATTCACGAGCGCCGTCGTGAAATGGGATTGGGTGCCTTAAGAGATGTCTCTTTAAAACAAGCCCGTGAATGTGCAAACCAATGGCGCTCTGTATCGGACTTGTAGCAGGAGGAAGAATAACCACCATACCAACTAGACATACCATTGCTCATCACTAGCGCCATTATGTTCTTTAGCAGCATAACTGCAGCTTGGTATTACGATGTTCTCTTACTTCATCTCACACCTGCTGAATATGAGCTTATTCTTTTTCAATAAATGAAAGCCCTTTTCATTCATACATCATTCAAAATAAGAAGCTATCCGCCTCTCAAACTTTTTGTCTTCCTCACCAAAACCATTAAATCAAACCCGCGTTTCACGGTATTAGTTCTTAAGATCACGCCCCCCTACCGAGTATCTGACGGCATCCTTACCCTAGAAACTCAAATGGCTTGTTTATCCTTCAGCTCCAAAATCATGAGATAAGGCAGAAAAAAGCGGTGCCTTAAACAAAATATTCTAAAGAAAGCTAAGTTACTCGCATAAAGGAACAGAAAACGGCTGTATCTTAGGTCACATTTTAAAACCTGAGCATGATCATTATTTATTTGCATAAACCTAAACACCTATAATTTGCACCACCCTCTGCAAAACTAAAAGTGAGAAATCCTCATAACCTCTTTTCCAAAAATCTTAAAAAGACTAAACGAAACCTCTTAAACTGCTCAGCTATCTCGATACCAGTTCATTTTTGTTTGGAAGAATGGAGGTTTAAGCTGTTTTTGGCATCAACCTTCTTTTTTGTTCTTTTGTTTGTTAGCAGATATACTATTCACTTCCCCCGCCTCTTTTTAGGTTAAATCTTAAGAATCGTCGCGCAGTATATTTCATTTGTCCTCCTCTTCACATCTCAGAAGGCGAAGATTTTTAACAAAATTCAGTCTGCAAGCAATCTCACTCTAACGGGTTCCATTTAACTTCTCCTTAACAGGATTTACTTCCATAAGACTCGACAAGAAAGATTTAAAAATATTCATCATGCATTCTCAAAACATTTAATGCCTCAAGAAGGCTTATATGCCTATCATATCTCACATGATGTAGTCTGCTATAAGAAACGTTCACCTCTAGGGTACGCTCCACTTAATAAACAAAGCGTTTTCTAAAATAGAGCAGCAAATAATGCCAAACTTTTCCCATTCATGTTTCGCTTCATAAAAGCTTCATCCAAGTGGAAAGCATCACGAACAAACATGACCCAATTGATAAAGCTTAATCGCGTGAAAGAGCGACAACAGGGTCAAGCCGTGAAGCTTGCCGCGCTGGAGAAAAGCCAAAACATATTCCAATGAGTGTTGAAAAAGTAAGAGACATAATGATCGATTCAATAGTATAAACCAAATGGATAGGCGCCTTAAACAGAAGAAATAAGCCACCGATAGAAAGCCCAAGCAAGATCCCCAAACCACCACCAATCACACAAACCAAAATCGCTTCAATGAGAAATTGCTGTAAAATATCACTTTGCCGTGCACCAACTGCCATACGCACGCCGATTTCATTGATCCGCTCAGAAACAGTGACCAACATAATATTCATCACCCCAATACCCCCCACAATCAGGGAAATAGCTGCAATTGAAGAAATTAAAAGTGTTAAAATATTTGTACTCTCCATAACACGTTCACGGAAGAATTCAGAATTTCTAATGAAAAAGTCCTCCCCGCCATGCCGCATAATGAGAAAACGTTTTATCATGGTCTCCGCTAAATGTGAATCAATATCATCAGCAATTCTAACAGTAATTGCACGAACTTCTGTTGTGCCAAGAAAACGTGTCTGCACTGTTGTATAGGGCAAATAAAGCTGTAACGTATTTGATGTATCTCCACTTGCATTATTTTGCGAATCAACAACACCAATAATACGCGCTGGAACATTCCCCACATGCACCACCTTTCCAAGGGGGCTTTCATAGCTATGGGGGAAAAGAACAGACAATGCTTCTTTCTCGATCACGAGATCAACCGCCCGATCATGGACACTTTTTTGATCAAAAAACTGTCCTTTGAAAACTTTGAGCCCCTGTGTCTGAAAAAATTGTTCTCCCACCCCCGCAATGACGGCATTAACTTCAACTGCACCAAAACGCACTTTCGAGCTTGCTGAAATCTGTGGTGTTACACCAGAAACATAAGGTAATCCAGACAAGGCTTCTGCATCAGCTTCAACCAAACTGGTTATTTTTTCTGCTTGTGGATCAGAAAAACTTTTACCAGGAAAAATGGTTAATGTATTAGTACCCAAACTTTTAAAATTTTCCAGAATTTTCTCTCGTGTACCATTCCCTAAAGCCACCATAGCAATAATCGCCCCAATACCGATAATCACCCCAAGCATTGTTAGAAAAGTCCGCATACGATGTGCATTCATTGCCAACAGAGCCATCACAAACGCCTCACGGAATCGCTCAAAAAAAGAACGAAAAAAGCCCAGTTTTTGTTGGCCTTTTAGATTTTGTTGTTCCTGAAGAGATTTTCTACCAACTTTTGTTTTTGCAACCCTTGACCGCTTATCAGCAATAATTTCCCCATCACTGATTTCGATAATACGCTCTGCTCTTTCAGCCACCTGCATATCATGGGTTACAATGATAATAGTACGCCCTTCTTGATGAAGTTCATCCAAAATATGCAATACTTCTTGCCCACTCTTTTTGTCCAATGCACCAGTTGGTTCATCTGCAAGAATGACCTCCGCATTATTCATGAGCGCCCGAGCAATAGAAACACGTTGTTGCTGACCACCGGAAAGCTGATTTGGACGATGATTTATCCGATCACCCATGCCCAAACGCGTTAAAAGATCCTGTGCACGCTTTTTTCTTGCTTCCACGGCACATCCCGCATAAATAGCCGGAATTTCAACATTACCAAGAGCTGTCAATTCATTCAACAAATGGTAGCGCTGAAAAATAAAACCAAAATGATTACGTCGTAAAGCCGACAATTCATCCGCAGAAAGAGAAGCTGTTTCTTTACCAGAGATCCAATAACGGCCAGAAGTTGGACGATCAAGACAGCCTAAAATATTCATCAAGGTAGATTTACCTGAACCGGAAGCACCTACAATTGCCACCATTTCACCACGTTTAATGGTAAGATTGATGTTTTTCAAAACGGTAACAAACGTTTCGCCCGCAGGAAATTTGCGCACAATATTTTCCAAGACGAAGACAGCATCTGCTTGATTTGTGCTCATGCTTTAACTCTCGTCTTCGCTATGCATGTTAGAAGACTCTGGCATCACTCCATCAGACGAACTGGTGATGACGACATCACCCTCGTTAAGTCCTGAAATAATCTCCGCCATAACCTTATTATTCAACCCAACACTCACCTGTTTAGTAACCACCTTATTTTCCCCCACCAAAACAGAAACCCATGCTTTACGCTCTCTTGTCTCATCGCGTAAAGCATCACTTGGAACCAACAAGACATTCTGCGCGCGCCCTAAGATAATATGAACTTGAGCAGTCATATAGGTTCGCAAAAAATTGTCCGCATTATCAACATGTAGAATTCCATTGTAATAGATAGCCGATGATATTAAAGCACTAGAACCACTCACCATACCAGGATTAATACTCACATCAGCACGAATTGCTTCAGGAGCCGGCTCTACTTTTTCTAAAACGCCTTCATAACGACGCTGTGAATTACCTAAAACTGTAAAATAAAGTGGTTGTCCAGCTCGGACTTTAAGAATATCTGCTTCTGAGATTTGCGCCTTGATCGTCATCTTTGATAAATCACCCAAAATAACAATTGTTGGCGCCGACTGAACCGCATTCACATTCTGCCCTTCTTCCACAACTGTTGCCAAAACCGTTCCCGCTGAAGGGGCAGTGATGCGTGTATAACCTAAATTAACCTCTGCACTCTCCACATCAATTTGTGCTTGCACAATCTGCTGACGAAGTTGTTCAATTTGCGCCTCGCGTATTTTCACCTGTGTCGCAGCCTCATCGAGGTTCGCCCGTGAAATCGCACGTGTTTCGATCATTTTTTTCTGACGCTCTAAATTTTTCTGTGCAAGAGAAAGATAGGCTTCTTGTTCTACCAAATTCGCATAATAATGCGATAATGCCGCTTTTTTTCTTTTTAAATCATTTTCCTGATCTGTAGGATCAATTTCTGCCAAGAGATCGCCTTCTTTCACAACACTCCCAGGGGAAACACGCATTGACACCACACGCCCTGTTGCACGCGCACCAACAGCCACCAACCGGTAAGGACGTACAAGACCAGAAGCTAAAACACTTTCCTCAATATCCCCACGCTTCACCACCGCTGTTATATAAGTTGGAGTAGATGTTCCAAAAAAAACAGAACGTAACCATAACAACAAGAGAATGAGAAATATAGCAGTTAAAAAGAAGGAAAGTTTTTTATGTTTTGTAATGAAATTTTTGAGTAAGTTTTTTTTCATTTCCCTACCTTTGCACGCGAACGAGGTGCATTATCAACGACTTCTGGACGCGATACATCAACAACGCCATCCCAGCCTCCCCCCAATGCTTTCATCAACGTGATATATTGCGTAACCAAAGAAACACGGCTATCTTTAAGCGCCATTTGTGCAGAATAATAAGAGCGATCAGCATTTAACAATTCAAGAAAACTAGTATTTCCATTCTCAAAAAGGCTCCGTGAAAGTTTTAAGGAATGAAGAGAAGCTTTATTCGCAACGATTAGCTTTTCTAAGCGTTGATGTTCCTTCGTTAATCTTACAAGCGCATTTTCTACATCTTCTAAAGCTTCCAACACAGCAGCTCGATAAGTAATAAAAGCTTGATCACGCTGCGCGCGCGCTATCGCAATAGAAGCCTCGACCTGACCTCCATTAAAAAGAGGAAAACGAAGACCAGGTCCAAAAGACCAGCCAATCGTTGAATTTTTCCATAATTGATCAATTGCCGTTGCTGCTGTTGAAATATTACCTGTTAAAGTAAGTGATGGATAACGATCTGCTTCACGTTGACCAATCCGTGCTGTCGCTTGCGCATATTGACGCTCTGCCCGTCGTAAATCCGGACGTGTTAACAAAATATCAGCTGGAATTCCTGCTGGTATCGGCCAGCGTGGTTGTGGAATCTTTGCATGCTTAGCATTTTTTTGTAAAAGATCCTTCAATGCCGTAGGCACACGACCAGTTAAGACAGAGAGGCGATGAACGCTCATTGCTACATTCGCTTCCATCTGTGATATATCTGCCTCTGTATTTGCCATTTGCGCTTGCGCATTTGAAACATCAAGCTCAGAGACATCACCAGCTGTTAATCTAGCGCGCATCAGTTCATAAGTTTTACGTTGTGAGACAGCAATTTGCCGCACAATAAACAACTTTTGTTGCCAACCACGCATTTGCACATAATTTGTTGCCACATCTCCTAGTAATGTCACCATGGTAGCACGCATATCTTCCACAGCCGCATCAAGGCCATAACGCGCTGCTTCAACCGCACGTTTATGCCCACCAAAAAAATCCAGCTCCCAGCTTGCATCAAAACCACTACTATACTGGTTTAACAATGCATCAGACTGTCCAGAACGACTACGGGTTCCTGAAATTGAATTGGACACATTTGGCAAAAGAGTTCCCACAACCTGCCCTAAACCTGCACGCGCCTCACGTACCCGAGCTTTGGCAACAGCAACATTATTATTTCCAGAAATAGCATAATCCATTAACGCATCTAGAACAGGGTCATTCAAATGCCGCCACCATCCGGCAAGCGCAACGGACTGCCCTGCAGTCTGTGCAGATTTTTCTCCCCAAACTGCTGGAACACGAAAAGATGTTTTCTGGTAATTAGGACCAACCATACATCCTGACAAAAGCAAACACAACAAGACACTAGAAAATAATCCACGAGAAGCGCCCCATTTGAGATTTCTGATATACATCCAGTCTCCCGCATTCTTTCAGAATCATTATTTAATATTAATACTTTATTTACCTCTTATTTCAAACTTGACGTGAAAAATCAAATACAGTTTGCACAGGAATATGATCTGAAGGACGTTCCCATCCGCGCGCATCACGAAAAATAGAAAGATCTACAACAAAAGGTGCTAAATCTTGAGAAGACCAAACATGATCAAGCCGCCGCCCATAATCGGTAAATGCCCAATCGCGAGCACGATAACTCCACCATGTATAAAGCTTGGTAGGAACAGGAATATGCAACCGCATCAGATCAACCCATCCACCTTGACAACACAAATCCTGTAAACGCTCGGTTTCAATAGGAGTATGGCTTACAACCTTCAACAATTGCTGATGAGACCAAACATCCTCTGCCAAAGGAGCAATATTTAAATCTCCCACCAAAAGAGAAGAAAGACCATCGCCGTGATCCGCACGAATGGAAGACATTTCTTCTAAAAAATCAAGCTTATGACGAAATTTTTCATTCACATCAGCATCAGGGATATCTCCCCCAGCAGGAACATAAAAATTATGAATCCGCAAGCTTCTCCCATGGGCTTCCACAATAACTGAGATATACCGGCAATCTTGGTTTTGACAAAAAAAACGTTTTTCTACCTTTTTAAAAGGCAAACGAGAAACAATAGCCACCCCGTTATAAGATTTTTGTCCACTCAATGCGATATGCTTATAACCCGCTGCTTCAAAAGCCTCCACTGGAAATAAAGCATCTGGACATTTTGTTTCCTGTAGACACAAAACATCTGCGGAAAAGAGTTCCAAATACTGAAAAACCTGTGCAAGACGCAAACGAATAGAATTAATATTCCAAGTCGCAATACGAAAGAACATTTGTTTTAATCCAAATAACGTAACACTCTTTCTTCATTTCTTCGAAGGAAGCGTGAACATCCCATTAGCGAACCGGACGTCTGTCCGCACATTCATAACCTGCACAGTAGTTTCCAAATTTTGTTGGTCAACAATTGTCCACTGCCGCAAAGCAGAGCCTTTAGAATCAAAAACCATCCTTATTTGCCCTGCCCCAATCGTTTTATCACGCAGAACAATCGTCACAGCCCCTGGATCTTCGCGAAATGCCAACAAGCGCCCAGAAGATACATCAATTTTATCATCCAACAAAAACTTCATTGGCGTTTGCGAAAGTTGTGAAAAGTTCCAAGTATTCAAAGCCCGATTGTTAATACCCACAAATTGGCCATCTGCAATAATTTGTAAAGGCATTTTTTTGTAAATGAAACGAATTTTCCCTGGACGCTCTAAATAAAATGTCCCCTGAGACATTTTTCCCTTTGGACTAAACTGAATAAAATCACCTGTCATTGTTTTGATTGCCGCAAAGTGATTCACAACATTTTGCGCCTTTATCACTTTATTAGATACTTGCGAAAAAACAGGAAAAGTTAAACACCAAAAGATAATAATTCCCACCAACCCAAAGATTCTTCTTTGCGGTAAAAAAGACGTTTTCATAAAAAATGCTCCCAAGCAATACTTAATTAACTTTATAATTCATAACTTAAGTGATCAACGACGAATAAATACCTATCTTTATAAGATAAAGATATTGTTTGAAAAAAATATCAAAAGATTTTCAAAAGTATTCTTCTTCGACAGTCTCCAAAACTTTTTGCTTACCCATATCATTTACTGGACTAATGATGCCTTCTTCTTCCATCCTTTCAATCAATGTTGTAGCACAGTTATAACCAATGCCTAAACGACATTGAATATAAGAAGTCGAAGCCTTACGATCACGAAGCACAATAGCAACAGCTTGACAATAGGAATCATCTGCTAAAGAAACATCCTTCCTTTATTTCTTGCGATCTCTTTCGGTATCGTTTCCAAATAACCAGTCTGCGTTTATGTTTCCGAAATCATCAAATTTTCCTGCTTTTCTGCTGATTTTCTAAACGCATAATATATTCTTTCCCACCCCTAATCTATGAAGCAACATAAATTATAGTCAATACATAATGGATTAAGGACTAAACATATTACTCGCGAACCTGAAAGCTCTTTTAAGTGTCAAAAATGCTTTTTTGACTTCCTTCCCACCCAAAAGAATAAAAATCTCCATCCGAACCACTCTGTAAACAGTTTGGAGTTTAGCAAATTTCACTTAGCTTCCCACCCCATATAATTCATTTATATTAAGACTCGACAGATCAGCCTTGCCCTAAATATTTAGAGCGCACTTAAAAAGACACTTAAATACCAAACCTTACATGCTTTTACCCCCCCTCTACACTCGCAATGACATTATTTTATACCAAGATATTGATTTATAATAATTTATCTTTTTAACTTAAATCATAACGCCAAATACAATAAGATTCTCTCATCACATACTCTCTCATATTGAATCAATTCAAATCATTTGCTTGCACGTTACAAGCAAGGTTGGTGTATGGATAAAAGTTATATAAGATAAAGAATCCCCTTATAAGGAGTCTCAAGTACCAAGGAGCTATCGCAAATTGAGAGCTGGTATATGAAAATGCAGACTTTCTACGATACAATAGGATAAACACTTGTTTTACAAGGTATTATAAAAAACAACTATAAATATTTTTCAAAAGCGTTCTTCTTCAGCCGGCACTAAAATTTCTCGTTTCCCTGCGTGATTTGCTGGACTAATAATACCTTCTTCTTCCATCCTCTCAATCAATGTCGCAGCGCGGTTATAACCAATGCCTAAACGGCGTTGAATATAAGAGGTTGAAGCCTTACGATCACGAAGCACAATAGCAACAGCTTGACTATAGGGATCATCTTCTGAAGGAGAAGACAAAGAAACATCAGCACCATCCTCTTCAACTTCTTGCGTAATTGTTTCTAAATAATCAGGTCGTGCTTGCTCTTTGAGATGCGCAACAACCTGCTCCACTTCATCATCCGCAACAAAAGGCCCATGCACACGCTGAATACGTCCTCCTCCCATCATAAAGAGCATATCTCCTTGTCCCAATAATTGCTCGGCCCCCTGTTCGCCTAAAATTGTTCGGCTATCAATTTTGGAACTCACAGAAAAAGAAATGCGTGTAGGAAAATTGGCTTTGATCGTCCCGGTAATAACATCGACGGAAGGACGCTGTGTCGCCATAATTACATGGATACCGGCAGCACGTGCCATTTGTGCTAAACGTTGAACCGCTCCTTCAATATCTTTCCCAGCAACCATCATCAAATCAGCCATTTCATCAATAATGACAACAATATAGGGCATAGGACTAAAATCAAGTGTTTCCGTTTCATAAAGAGGCTCACCGGTCTCGCGATCAAATCCAACTTGAATTGTCCGCACCATTGTCTCTCCCTGACTTGCAGCTTCCCTAAGACGTGCATTAAACCCATCAATATTACGAACGCCTAGTTTTGACATTTTACTATAGCGCTCTTCCATTTCACGAACAGCCCACTTTAAAGCAATCACGGCTTTTTTAGGATCTGTCACCACGGGTGTTAATAAATGGGGAATGCCATCATAAACCGAAAGCTCAAGCATTTTCGGGTCCACCATAATGAGACGACATTGTTCAGGTGTCATACGATAAAGCAATGATAAAATCATTGTATTGATAGCAACAGACTTTCCTGATCCTGTTGTACCAGCAACCAAAAGATGGGGCATTTTTGCTAAATCTGCAACAACAGCTTCTCCTCCGATTGTCTTACCCAAAGCAAGTCCTAGCTTTGCTTTGCTGTCAATAAATTCTTGCGCCTGCAACATTTCTCGTAAATAAACCATCTCACGCTTTGCATTAGGCAATTCTATTCCAATAACATTACGTCCTGGAACCACCGCAACACGCGCCGAAATCGCACGCATCGAGCGTGCAATATCATCTGCCAAACCAATGATACGGGAAGACTTAATACCTGCAGCCGGTTCAAATTCATACAAAGTTACTACCGGTCCAGGACAAGCATCTATAATTTTTCCTTTGACCCCAAAATCTAACAAAACCCCTTCAAGTTCCTGAGAATTTGCTCTTAAAACAGCAGGAGAAAGTTTTGCATCCCTAACAGACGGTGGTGGAACCGAAAGATAATCTACAAGAGGAAGAACAAAACCACCATTTGAAGAAGCTGTTAAAGACTTTCGATTTTTAACAGGAGAAACATAGGCTTTATTTTGATTTTTCTCACACTTTACTTTTTCACCCAAAAAAGTTGGCTCAATCCGATCAAATGGCTTTCCTTGCCCTTTACTCTGAAAACGCCTTTTGAAACAGAATAAACGAAAAAAACGCGCTTGTAAAAAATAAAAAAGATGCAAAAGAGCGCCACAAGTTGTCGCAAAAAAACCATGATTTTCACGATCCTCCTCTGCGGCATATTCCGTATCTTCTTCCAACTCAAAGACTGGATTAACGATTTCGTCTTTTGGAATGCTTTTTTCTTTTCTTTTCTTTGTTCGACGCCGCCATATCACATTACCAGCAAAAGCAGCGGTGAAAAAACCTAAAAGAATAAAAACAACACTGAAAAACACCGTGTAAGGAGGAGAAAGAAAAAGAGGAAAGACTGAAGAAGCAACACTTAAAACTTTATCTCCTAAAACCCCTCCCAATCCCATTGGCAATGGCCAATAAGTAAAAGAAGCAACAGGTGACATAAGGGCAAAAGCAATTAAAAAACAAATCGTTGATAGCACCCATAAAAAAAAGCGCAAAGTCAAATTGTAGATATTCTTTTGCGCCAACAAGAGAAAAGACCAAAATAACGGTGGCAACAAAACAGAAAGACTTGCCAAGCCAAAAAACTGCATAATAAAATCTGAAAAAATTGCCCCCATCCACCCCATAAGGTTTGTAACCTCATTTGTACTTGCATGGGTTAAAGATGGATCCGCAACATTCCACGTCGCCAAAGCAAACACACAAAAAATAATAAAGCCCAAAAGCCCAAGCCCAATAAATACCCCTATCTGACGTAAAAACATCTCAATAAGACGCGAACCTTGAGAATTTCGCACTTCTAATGAATC
Organism: Bartonella sp. CL162QHHD; assembly: GCF_042195435.1. Taxonomy (NCBI): domain Bacteria; kingdom Pseudomonadati; phylum Pseudomonadota; class Alphaproteobacteria; order Hyphomicrobiales; family Bartonellaceae; genus Bartonella; species Bartonella sp. CL162QHHD. The sequence continues at coordinate 13,503 of NZ_JBHIOG010000067.1, read as the reverse complement.
ATAAGGAGAAGAACTTCGGTGCATCTATCAATTCCAAATACAAAAATTTCATATTTTAAAGAGTTATAACTCCCTCTCTCTCTTAAAAAAGCATGAAGCTTAAACTCTGTGCCGATTTGTAAACAAATAGCCTGTAAACAATCCGACTTCTTATCTAGCGCGTTCTACCTTCTAACCACTTCATATCATTCATATACCACCACCCTAAGAGACAATCCTTCATAAGGCGCACAAAAAGCTCTCCCTGAATATTTATCAAACGATCAACCAAAAAACACCTCATGTGTAAAGTGTTACATGGGTGCTATAGGCACCTTCCTAAACAGATGATGTTTTTTACGCTACATCATGATAACGGCAAAATATGAATACTGTTTTAACCATCACGAATGACCACAATTTTTTATCTACCATACTAACGAAATGTCCCCCTTCAGGACAGGTATACTGAAGTAACTCACACAACTTAAAAAATACACGACATCTTTGTTTATTTTTAGTTTTCTTTTTTATCAACCAAGTGTAAAAAGAATTGAAGATGATATTCAAAAAAAAGCTTATCCGATAAATCTGTAAAATGAATCACATAAATGATTAAGCAGAAAAACTCTGAAAAATTAATCTACCATAAGATTGGCACTAAAAAGGAACCTCATTTTTATAAAAAGAGAGAGAGAAAAGTAAAAGTTAAGTTATTTTAGGCAATGTAAAAAGATATTCTTTTTAAAAGAAAGCAAACTGTAAACAATGGAAGAAGTATTGTGTGTTCTAATCGCAATAAAGACGTACAACCCAATAAAAAAATTAAATCTCATAAAACTAAACAATGTGATCTGCTCATTGCCGGAGGGGCAGCTGTCGGTTTAACCTTAGCGATAGCACTCAAGCAAACAGCCCCTAATCTGAAAATAAAAATCGTTGATGCTGCTCCACAAGGAGATCCCCCTGCTTCTAACATACGAACCATTGCCCTTGCTGCTGCTTCTATTCGTATGTTAAAACAATTACAATGTTGGGAACCTATAAAACCCTATGCGCAACCCATTCATTCAATGATCATCACAGATGCAAGCACTAGTGATCCTGTCAAACCCACCCTTTTAACCTTTGAAGGCGACATTACCCCCGGTGAGCCCTTTGCTGCTATGGTAGAGCATAGAGAACTCATCAACACTTTAAAAAAACGTGTCAAAGATCTCAATATCCCTGTTATTACAAACACGCGTGTCATTGATTTTCATCAAGAACACCAACATACAACCGTCACTTTAAATAATGAAGAGGTTTGGCAAACAAAATTGCTTATTGCAGCTGACGGAGCCCATTCGAAATTACGCCAAAAAGCTGGTCTGAAAAATTTTTCTCATCCCTATAAACAAACAGCAATCATCTGCACAGTTGAACATGAAAAACCCCATAATGGTCAAGCAATTCAACATTTTTTACCTGCCGGTCCTTTTGCTCTTCTCCCTCTCAAAGGCAACCGATCCGCCATTGTGTGGAATGAAGATCATAAAACTGCGCAATATTATCTCAAAGCTGATGCACTTATTTTTGAAACAGAACTCGAAAGACGCATTGGCCATCGGTTAGGCAAACTCTCTTGGGATGGCGAACGTCAAGCTTTTCCTTTGAGTCTTTCTTTAACACGTCAATGCGTTAAACCACGTTTTGCTCTCGTTGGCGATGCCGCCCATACCATCCACCCCATTGCAGGACAAGGACTCAATTTAGGATTACGCGATAGCGCTGCCCTCGCTGAAGTGATTATTGAAACAGCACGACTAGGTCTTGACATTGGCTCCCTCACGGCTTTAGAGCGCTATCAAAGCTGGAGACGTTTTGAAATTGTCCGTATGGCTTTAAGCAATGATTGGCTTAATAAACTCTTTTCTAATGATAGCCTTCTTTTACGGATGCTCCGCGATACCGGCCTTGGAATCATTAATCAAGCGCCAAAAATAAAAAAATACTTCATTCAAGAAGCTGCCGGACTCACTCCAAATGCCCCACGTCTTCTACACGGCTTCCCACTTTAAGAAAAAATTCATACTATTTTACAACCTTTGCCTTCCTCCTTCAAAGAACAAAAAATTCCTATCTCATCCAATCTGTTTACAAACCGGATTCCTGTCGAGTAATTTTTTCTTGACTTCCTCCTCCCATATTTCACTCAACATAAGACTCGACAAGCAAGCTACATTATGAGAATATTCACTACGCACTGAAAAAAACGTTTAATGTCTCAAAGAGGTTGTTGCTTTATATCACCACACTTTAAAAGAAGCCATTTCACGGCATAATAAAATAAACAAGACTTTTTAGCACACAACACTTTTATTTATAATAATAAGTTCATTGTTCTCATATTGAGTGAGAAATCTAAAGATCATAAAATACCCTTATTTCAAATCTCTCTACATGTTGAAGCAATCAAAATCATTCGCTTGCACATCACAAGCGAAAGTGTCGTATAAATAAAAACAATTAAACAAAGCGACAAAAGCCTCCCTCTCTCAAGAACTAAGGACTTTAGCAATATTGGAGGCGAGTAAAGTGTATAAGGACGCCGGCTTATACTTTTTATTGAAGTAAAAATGGTGGTGTACAATGAATTTTATATGATCATAAGGGCTTTTACGTTATACTATTCACGAGAAGCGCCATAAAATAAGCTTAGTTGTATTGAAAAATTTTTCTTTTAAAAAAGCGCGTAAATTGGAAACACAAATGCATTCCGTTTGGGGCATTCTGTTTCTCAGACAAACCCTTTAACTTATTGTGGAATACCACACAATTTTAGAAAAAATATTCCGACATATAACAAAGTATTCCGCACTCTATACCATCACACACAATTGTAAACCTGCATACCCCCCCTATTTCACACCATAAAAGAAGATAAACCGCAATAGAAATGATCCAATCCTTTTATTTTCAAATACACTCTTTATTCATTATTCATAAACGCTCAGAAATGAATTTTAATCACAAACGCTCAGAAATATGTCATAAATTCTATAAAACCCATAACAGCCATAGAAATTTTCCATTTTCTACACACTCACTCATCTCAACTAACGATAAATAAAGTAAATGCCTCATATATAATCTTACAGAAAAAAGCCCAAACAAAATCTATAACATCAGGCTTGTTCTACAGAACAGTATTTCAAAAATATAAGTATACTAATTTATTAACATATTAATTGATAAAATTATCATTTTACATATTGAGTTAAAATCCCTATGCAATAAATTATTCTCATTTCGACCATTTTTGTAAATAATCAATAAAACTCTTTATTTACATAGACTAAAAAGAGCAACGTTAATGAAACGATAAAAAGAAGTAAAATACCCCCCTCTCTCAAATGCCAAAAGCAATTACAATATTTCAACCTGGCATCATCATTATGCTTGCCAGATTATGACAACAAGACCTTTTGCATTTAAATAAATTGTTCACGCTCCCTATTGTTGTATTTGGTAACTCAATACTTTAATATATTTGTTCAGTATGTTTATACAATCAAATTACCCAAAAGAGCATACTTCTTGCATTTACATTCCTTAGTATTCCCTTATCTTGTAAATATCGCACACGTGTTACGTTACTTCGAGTTCATCAAGTGTATACCCATTCTCCAACCACTCTTTAATCCACTTAGGTCTACGTCCACGCCCATTCCATAATTCCCATTGGTTATTGGGATTTCTATAATGGCGCTCTTTGCTCACAAGATCAGCGATATCAATTCCATGGGCATTAGCAATTTCAAGAATTTTTCGTCGCGCATTTTGCTTTTCCTTTGCTTGCCGTTTTTTTAATTCCACATCGATTTGTGTACGCATCTCTTGTAGCTCATCAAAATTCATATTCTTGAGATCATTCACCTTAATTACTCCCCTTGCAAAAAAGAATTTCTTTTTGCCATATTTTAAACACAATTATAGACAATTTCTGTCCATTTATTATCGAAATTAAAATTACGATACATATATCACTTTGACGGAGATGTGCTTTGAGCCACAAAGAACTGTTTATTGGTATATCAACTACCACCACTGCATCTTTTTTCAGTTCAATTACTGGAACTACTAAATGCAGTGCTCAAACACCATCACACCTCTCTGACTCTCATGAATCAGTAGTCAAAAGTAAATATAAATCGTCACTCTATAAATTATGGCAATACGCAACAAAGAACAAGCCCTCTCTGTATAATGATAGTGTAGTTCATTATAACAGTAAAACCTCCCCTTACACACAACGGCTTTTTACTTCGTATAAATTTTTTTTGAAAAAATTTTTGCAACTAGAGAATTATATAAAACAAGCAGCTTCAATACAGTATCAAAGATTATTATTTTTTAAAAGCAGCGCCTTTTTTCGTGATTCCAATAATATTGGTTGGCGTAATGTGCTCTATTTTATTCAACACTTTTATCTTGTTGGTTGGATATTCGCATATATTAGAAATCTTCTTAGAAGAGAACAAAGCAATAATCACAAGGAATATTCTAAGCTAAACAATCTCATTCTGCAAATTTATAAAATCAAAAGACAACGAGAAAAAGCACCACAAAGAATTAGCATTTGTATTAATAAAATTCTTCGTAATAAGGTGTATTGCTAATGATTGTTCCAGATTTCACATTTTTTGCTGCTGCATACATATCCAATACGCCCCCCATAGCATTTTCAGTTATCGCCAAACAAGAAGCGCGGGACAATGTCTATGTAACAGATGATAAAGATAACTTGTTCTATCAATCATCTCAGCTTAAGGAAACAATCGCAACAGCTGAACAGTTTAAACAGAATAAACATAATTTTAACATAATTTTAGGGCAAATTGATGTTGGAAATGTGAAATTGTTTTCTCTTTTTGATGCATTTGATTTTTGCAGAAATCTTACAGCTGCACAAAGTGCTTTAACTTACTGCTATGAACAAACAACATCAAAGTGCATCTTTGAAAAAGCGACTTTGCAGTCTGTGCTGAATTTTTACAATACAGAAAACTCAAACCACACCCGCATGCAAAAAGTTACTTCATATATTGGAGTAAAAACTGCTGTACGAGGAAATGAAGACTTGCAGGAGCCTGTAAAACTTAAAAAAGAAGAACCAGAACAGACAACTAAAGTAGATTCTCTTTCTCTCTCTTCAAAAGGAGAAGAAGATGCATTTACACATAAAGAAAGTAGCGCCCGCGATGCTTTTTCAGCTGAAGATTTTTCTTCATCGAGAAGATTGCTAGAGTGAGGACTGATATTTTCACGAAACTCCAGAAATTTGATAGGATATTATAATGAAAGGTAGATAAGAAAATGTTAAAGCTCTAATTAGTAAGATTGAACAAAATCTCTTCTAGTTGAGGGCAAAGATAATGAAAATGATAGAACAAAACAGCGTTGATATAGCATTTAGTCAAAAAGCAGCACGTGAGATTACAGTCGTGATGCTTTCAGAAAGAGAATGGTATTTCACGTTTATTTCCGACGATCCAATCACCGGAAAGCCAAATAAATATACGTTACTTACACAAAGAGGAAAACTAAGAACTTGGGCTGATCCAAAATATCTTTTTAAGTTTCTTCATGAACGAGGGGTCATTTGTGGGAGTTTTAATCTTAATCAGGATAAAGGACATGAAACAATTAAATATTCTTCACACAACAGCTCGTAATAAAATTGCTGCATTTTCTGCAGCTTTAACTGTGTTTTTTATGACAAATCCTACATGTGTCCAAGCAGCAGGTTTAAGTACTGCAAAAAAAGCTTTAGAGGAACTCCAAAAAGATTTAAAAGCGATTATCCCTCTTGCTGCTGCCGTAATACTTTTGTGCTTAGCAATTGCTTATGCAGGGCGCTATATCGGAAAAGATACATTCGTACGATGGGCAATCGGGGTCGTTATCGCTGGTTCAGCAGCTGAACTTGCCAATTTATTATTTAAACCAAACTGATAAATATTTTAGACATAAAATATTTCTTTTAGGAAATAAGAAGATTAGATTTCTGTGTTTTTATTTAGCACAATAAAAACTATATCGAAAAAAGAAATTATTTATCTAACTGTAATCTAAATTGAGATAAACAATATGAAACAATCAAATACCCTTCAAACAATAATTAGAAATAAAACTACTAAAGTCTCTGCAGCTTTAACTGTATTTTTTATGGCCAATCCTGTGTTAGCCCAAGCAGTAGTTTTAACTCCTGCAGACAACGCTTTAAAAGCGCTCCAAAAAGACTTGAAAGATATTATCCCCATTGCTGCTGCCGTTATACTTTTGTGCTTAGCAATTGGTTATGCAGGGCGCTACATCGGAAAAGACACATTTGTACGGTGGGCAATTGGTGTCGTTATCGCTGGTTCAGCAGCTGAACTTGCTGGTTTATTATTTAAACCGAACTGATAAATATATTAAATACGAAATGTTTATTCGTGAAAAAAGAATTTTAGACTTTAATACTTTTATTGCACATCAATAAAATTATTCCTTAATTTTATGGAAAAACTACTTACGCCTAATACAATGTGATAAGGTTGAACAATATGAAAAAATTAATCAATTTTCAATTGAACGATAATAATAAAATTACGGCAATCTCTGCAGCTTTAACTGTATTTTTTATGGCCAATCCTGTATATGCTCAACAATTAACAACTGCAAAAGGTGCTTTAGAAAAACTCCGAGATGACTTAAAGCTACTTATCCCTATTGCTGCTGCTGTGATACTTTTGTGCTTAGCAATTGGTTATGCAGGGCGCTACATCGGAAAAGATACATTTGTACGGTGGGCAATCGGGGTCGTTATCGCTGGTTCAGCAGCTGAACTTGCTAAAATGTTGTTCCAAAGCCCATGAAAATGACTATTAAAGTCATGCAGTATAAAATGTCTTTTTATTCTAAAGAGAAATCTAAATTGAGATAAACAGTATGAAACAATCAAAAATTCTTCAAGCAATAATTCGAAATAAAATTACTAAAACCTCTGCAGCTTTAACTGTATTTTTTATGGCCAATCCTGTGTTAGCCCAAGCAGTAGTTTTAGAGCCTGCCAACAAAGCTTTAACTAATCTCCAAACAGACTTGAAAACGATTATCCCTATCGCTGCTGCTGTTATACTTTTGTGCTTAGCAATTGGTTATGCAGGACGCTACATCGGAAAAGATACATTCGTACGGTGGGCAATTGGTGTCGTTATCGCTGGTTCAGCAGCTGAACTTGCTAAAATGTTGTTCCAAAGCCCATGAAAATGACTATTAAAGTCATGCAGTATAAAATGTCTTTTTATTCTAAAGAGAAATCTAAATTGAGATAAACAGTATGAAACAATCAAAAATTCTTCAAACAATAATTCGAAATAAAATTACTAAAACCTCTGCAGCCTTAACTGTATTTTTTATGTCCAATCCTGTGTTAGCCCAAGCAGTAGTTTTAACTCCTGCAAAAACTGCTTTAGAGGCACTCCAAACAGACTTGAAGGTGATTATCCCTATCGCTGCTGCTGTTATACTTTTATGCTTAGCAATTGGTTATGCAGGACGCTACATCGGAAAAGATACATTCGTACGGTGGGCAATCGGTGTTGTTATCGCAGGTTCAGCAGCTGAACTTGCCAATTTATTATTTAAACCTGTATAAATCTTTTGGAATATGAAATATTTTTTGTAAAAGAAACTTTGGATTTCAATGCCTTCATTACGCATCAATGAAATTGTTTCTTATTTCGTAGAAAAATATTTATGATAAATCAATGAAACTAAATATGAGAAAATTAACTAATTTCCAGAAAAATAATAATCAAATTATCACAATTTCTGCGGCTATAACTGCATTTTTTATTAGCAATCCTGTGTATGCTCAAGTAAAATTACAAAATGCAAAAACTGCTTTAGATGCTCTGCAGGATGATCTTGTTAAAAATATTATTCCTGTTGCTGCTGCTGTTATACTTTTGTGCTTAGCGATTGGTTACGCAGGACGCTACATCGGAAGAGATACATTTATACGGTGGGCAATTGGCGTTGTCATCGCTGGATCAGCAACCCAGCTTGCTAAGCTGTTATTCACAGGTGCAGTTAATTAAAATTAAAGATGACAACTATAATACAAAATGTTATTTATAATCTTAATGAGAGAAATATGCGAAAATTAATTAGCCTCAAATCAAATAGTCATAACAGAATTGTTGCAATTTCTGCAACTATAATTTCGTTTTTTATAACGCATCCTACATATGCAAAAATAGAGAATGCTAGTAAAGCTTTACAGGCTCTGCAAACAGACCTTACTACCAATATTATTCCTGTTGCTGCTGCTGTTATACTTTTGTGCTTAGCAATTGGTTATGCAGGACGCTACATTGAAAGGGATACATTTATACGATGGGCAGTCGGTGTTATCATTGCTGGCTCAGCAAGCCAACTTGCTACAATGCTATTTACAGGTAAACCATAAGTAATTATAATACAAAACGTTTTTAATGTAAAAACTCATCTAATAATTATTAACATAGCAAAATTCTATTCCGTCTATGATAGAAATACAAAGCATTCATAAAAATTTAATAAGAGTACAGTATGCAAAAACTAATTAATCTCCAATCAAAAAATAACAACAGAATCATTGCAATTTCTGCAACTATAACTGCGTTTTTTATAACGCATCCTGCATATGCAAAAATAGAGCATGCTGGAAAAGCTTTAGAGGCTCTGAAAAAAGACCTTATTGATATTATTCCTGTTGCTGCTGCTGTTATACTTTTGTGCTTAGCAATTGGTTATGCAGGGCGCTACATTGAAAGGGATACATTTATACGATGGGCAATCGGCGTTGTCATTGCTGGCTCAGCAAGCCAACTTGCTACAATGCTATTTACAGGTAATCCATAAGTAGTTATAATACAAAACGTTTTTAATGTAAAAACTCATCTAATAATAAGAGTAAAATATGCAAAAACTAATCAACCTTCAATCAAAAAATAACAACAGAATCATTACAATTTCTGCAACTATAACTGCGTTTTTTATAACGCATCCCGCATATGCAGAAATAAAGAATGCTAAAAACGCTTTAAATGCTCTGCAAAAAGATCTTATTGAGAATATTATTCCTGTTGCTGCTGCTGTTATACTTTTATGTTTAGCAATTGGTTACGCAGGACGCTACATTGAAAGGGATACATTTATACGATGGGCAATCGGTGTTGTCATCGCAGGTTCAGCAACCCAACTTGCTAAAATGCTATTTACAGGTCAACCATAAATTAGTATAATACGTAATGTTTTTAATATTCGTCGATTATAGATTTTTACCAGTAATAATGTCGCTCATACTACGAAAAAAGGAATATTATTTATAGCAACTTTAATTAAAAGGGGATAAAAGATATGAAGCAATTAAATACGCTCAAATCAAAAGTATGTAAGATTAGTGCTATTGTTATCACTTCAGTTATGTTATTAATAACTCAATCTGCATATGCTCAGACGGAAACAAAGAGTTTAGATGTTTTCATAGGGATGCAATATGGATTAAGTATAATTATTCCTGTCGTTGCTGCTATCATTCTTTTATTACTTTTGCTTATTTATATATTTCGCATCATCGCAAGAGCTACATTTATCCGATGGGCATTTAGTGTCATTATTGCTGGTGCAGCTTTCTATATTAGCCACATATTATTTCACCTCCAGTGACGAGAACATCCCATGAAATCGCAAGAAAAAAATTTTCCCTTATTCAAGGGAGCAACACGTGTTCCAACTATATGGGGTGTCCCCATGATGCCGTTTATTGTTATGCTTATGATGGTTGCTGTTATTGCTATGACAATAAATATCTTTTTGTGGATTATAGCGCCACCATTATGGTTTATTATGGCGCAAATTACCAAAAACGATGATAAAGCGTTTCGTATCTGGTGGTTATGGATTGATACCAAGTTTCGTAATCGCAATAAAGGTTTTTGGGGTGCATCAAGTTATAGTCCCTCTAATTATAATAAAAGGAGATAAGTATGACAGCTGTTGAAAGCAGCAAACGTCTTATATCAGAGACACCTGTAAGTCTGTTCCTTCCTTATTCACATCACATTACAGATACGATTATCTCTACTAAAAGTGCGGAATATTTATCGATTTGGAAGATTGACGGACGCTCGCATCAAAGTGCTTCAGAAGATGATATTTTTCAATGGATAAAAGAGCTTAACAATACTCTACGGGGTATTGCATCGGCTAATTTATCATTTTGGACGCATATTGTGCGCCGCCGTGTTTATGAATATCCTGATTCAACATTTGATCAAATGTTTTGCTATCAACTTGATGAAAAATATCGGCAAAGCTTTACTGGTTATAATTTGATGGTCAATGATTTATATCTGACTGTTATTTTTCAACCGATAGCGGATAAAATTATGTCGTTCTTTTCTAAACATGAACGTGAAACGCTTGATCAAAAAAAGATGCGACAAGACACATGTATCAAAGAACTCAATGACATCAACCGTACTTTAGGCCAATCTTTAAACCGTTACGGTGCAGAACTTCTTGGTGCTTATGAAAAAAATGGGCATGTTTATTCTTCTGCACTTGAGTTCCTGGGAATGCTTGTCAATGGCGAATATCGCCCTATGCCAATTTGCCATGACCGTTTTTCCGACTATATGTCTATCAATCGACCTTTTTTCTCAAAATGGGGTGCTCTTGGTGAACTGCGAACAACCAGTGGAATGCGTCGATTTGGAATGCTGGAAATTAAAGAATATGATGCAACAACCAAACCAGGACAATTAAATGTTTTGTTGGAAAGTGACTTCGAGTTCGTATTGACGCAGAGCTTTTCGGTGCTCTCCCGACATGCTGCTAAAGACTATTTACAACGGCATCAGCGTAATCTTATTGATGCACGAGATGTGGCAACGAGCCAAATTGAACAAATTGACGAAGCACTAAACCAGCTTATCAGTGGGCATTTTGTCATGGGAGAACATCACTGCACATTGACTATCTATGGTGATACAATTCAGCAAGTTCGCGACCATATGGCCAAAGCGAGTGCAGCATTACTAGACGTTGCGGTACTGCCCAAACCTGTAGACTTAGCGATAGAAGCTGGCTATTGGGCACAACTTCCTGGCAATTGGAAATGGAGACCACGTCCTGCTCCGATTACATCATTGAACTTTTTATCATTTTCATCTTTTCATAATTTTATGTCAGGAAAACCCACTGGCAACCCATGGGGACCAGCCGTCACAATTCTTAAAACAATCAGTAAAACACCGCTTTATTTCAATTTTCATGCCTCCAAACTTGAAGAGGACTCGACAGATAAACGTTTACTTGGTAATACCGCACTTATCGGACAATCTGGTTCCGGTAAAACCGTGTTACTCGGCTTTTTGTTAGCACAAGCACAAAAATTTAAGCCGACAACTGTTGTTTTTGATAAAGATCGTGGCATGGAAATTGCCATTCGGGCTATGGGTGGAAAATATTTAACATTCAAGCCAGGCAGGAGAAGTGGTTTCAATCCTTTCCAACTCCCACCCACACAAGAAAATCTTATTTTTCTGAAACAATTTGTTAAAAAATTGGCAGAAGCTGGTGGTGAGGTCACGCATCACGACGAGGAAGAAATTAACAAAGCGGTTATGTCTGTTATGAGCAGTAACATTGACCAATCACTCCGTCGTTTGTCCTTTCTGGTACAATTTTTACCAAATCCGCGTTTAAGTGATTATAATGCTCATCCTTCTGTTCATGCTCGCTTACTAAAATGGTGTGAAGGTGGTGATTATGGATGGTTATTTGATAATCCCCATGATGCTCTTGATCTCTCAACACATCAAATTTACGGCTTTGATATCACGGAATTTTTAGATAATTTTGAAACTCGCACTCCAGTGATGATGTATTTGCTTTACCGCACAGAAGGCATGATTAGCGGACAGCGATTTATGTATATCTTTGATGAGTTTTGGAAGCCTTTGCAAGATCCGTACTTTGAAGATTTAGCGAAAAATAAACAAAAGACTATCCGTAAACAAAATGGTATTTTTGTTTATGCAACACAAGAGCCTAGCGATGCCTTGGAAAGTAATATTGCTAAAACACTCATTCAACAGTGTGCAACTTACATTTTTCTAGCCAACCCCAAAGCAAACTATGAAGATTATACAAAAGGCTTTAAACTAACAGATACCGAATTTGAACTCGTTAAAGGACTTGGTGAGTTTAGTCGCCAATTCCTCATTAAGCAGGGCGATCAATCTGCACTTGCAGAACTGAATCTTGGTAAATTCCATCTGACACGCGATGGAAAAACCATCGAACACGACTTTAGTGACGAGCTCTTGGTATTATCAGGTACACCTGATAACGCAGAATTAGCCGAAAGCATTATCGCGGAAGTTGGTGATGATCCAGCAATATGGTTACCAATTTTCTTACAGCACGCAAAAAATGACAGGAGGGAAACATGAAAAAAAAGGTCATTTCAATAGTAGTTGTAATAACTTTAGGGATTCCAAACCCAGCAATGGCTTGGGTTTGGGGCGCTGGAGTAGCGGATTTGTCGGCATCAATTCCAACGACGTGGCCCAATTTTTTTGGGAGTTCAAAAACATCAAAGAAAACACCTCCACAACAAAAGAAAGCGCCACCTGATGCCCAACTTCTCGATATGCTAAAAAAACAACTTGAGGAAACAAAAAAGATACACGAATCTATAACGGGAAGCCAAAAATTCGACACTAAAAAACTTAAAAGTGCACAAACAGATCACAGCAGTTTTTTTCTCAAAAATCCAGAAACGCTCTACAATAGAAATGAATCTTCAGCGCTATCTACATCACTTAAAAAGATTTTAAAAGAAGAAGAAATTCCTATTTCTATCCATGAATCTAGCAGTTTTATCAACGATCGTATCCAATATGCAGCTATCACTGATAAAGCCGTAAGTTTAAAGACTTTTGAAGAAGCAAATAATCGTTTTCAGCAAATTGAAGAACTATTAAATGAAATCAAGACAACAACAGATCTAAAAAGTATTGCTGAGTTACAAGCATATATAATTGGAATGCTCGCTAAGCTACAAAATGAAACAGCAAAACTACAAATGGTCGCACATTTACGCAACGCTGAACATGCACTTATCAAACAGCAGAAGGACAAACATAACATAAAAATTTTAAATAGTAAAAACACGAAAATGCCTACCATAAGATTTATTAGGTAAAGCTTTTTGTAACAATATTTTGTATATTATTTTTCTTGTATGCTCGTAAAAAGCAAAAGTTAATGCATAATATTCAGTTATCTCTCATAAACTGAAAAGGTCTACGAAATTTAATTCCATCCTAAAAAAATCAACGAAAAGTGCTTAAAAATCATATAAAAAATTGAAAATTCGTTAAAGAGGAATTTCATGAAATTTACAGTTTTCGCGCAACTTTTCAATAAAGTTGATCAGAT
>NZ_JBHIOG010000066.1:0-20139 GCF_042195435.1 Bartonella sp. CL162QHHD | reverse complement strand
GACCGTCACCCACTGCTATGAGAAGCAAAGCGGATACACCACAGAAATCACCTTTGAGGCACCAGACAAGGGAAAAGAAAGTAATGAGAACACTGAACATGCTAAAAACAGAAAATCCAAGAGATAATTTTGCTTCTTCTTTTCGTCAACTTCCCCATAATATTGAAGCGGAGCAGGCATTACTTGGAGCAATCTTGATTAATAATAATGCACTCGATCGCGTTTCAGACTTTCTCAAAGCAGAACATTTTTTTGAAACGCTACACCAAAAGATCTTTGAGATTGTCTTACAAATTATTCAAAAGGGTCATCTTGCAAACCCCATTACAATCAAGCCCTATATCCAAATGGAAGAAAAAATTGGAGATATTACTGTATACCAGTATGTTGTTCGCTTAGCCACAGAGGCAGTCACTATTATTAACACTGAAGATTATGGACGCGTTATTTATGATCTTTTTATCCGCCGGTCTTTGATTAATCTTGGCAATGAAGTTGCCAATACAGCTTTTGATGCGCCTGTAGAGCTCACGCCTACCCAACAAATTGAAACAATTGAAAATCAGTTATTTGAGCTCGCCGAAAAAGGAAAATATGGAGGTGGGTTTGAAAACTTTGATACAGCCATTGCAAAAGCACTTAACATGGCAAGCGCTGCAAAAAAGCGTTCCTCACAGCTTTCTGGGATAGCTACCCATATCAAAACCCTTGATGAGAAAATGGGAGGATTACAAGCATCTGACTTAATTATCATAGCTGGACGCCCTGGAATGGGGAAAACCTCACTGGCGACCAATATTGCTTTTAATATTGCCAATGCTTGTAAGCGTGATAACAAAACACAAGAAAATGAAGGGGGTATTGTTGGTTTCTTCTCACTTGAGATGTCAACAGAACAGCTTGCAACTCGTATTATCTCAGAACAAATAAAGGTTTCTTCTTCTGATATGCGTCGTGGTAATATCTCAGAAGAGCAATTTACCAACATCATTTACGCAATGCGTTCCTTACAAACAATCCCTCTTTATATTGATCAAACGGGTGGTGTATCCTTTGCACAATTGTCCGCCCGTGCAAGGCGTCTTAAACGACAACATGGTCTAGATGTCTTGATTATCGATTATATCCAACTCATGACAAGCGGTTCAAAGCGTTCATTAGAAAACCGCGTTCAAGAAATTACAGCCATTACCACCGGATTAAAAGCACTTGCAAAAGAACTCAATATTCCCATCATTGCTCTGTCACAACTTTCGCGCCAAGTTGAAAACCGAACCGATAAACGTCCGCAACTCTCTGATTTACGTGAATCTGGTTCAATCGAGCAAGATGCCGACATTGTTCTGTTCGTTTATCGTGAAGAATACTATCTCAAAAATGAAGAACCCAAAGAAGGCACCGCTGAGTATAACAAATGGCAAGAGGCAATGGAGCAAGCCAAGGGTAAAGCCGAGGTTATTATAGCAAAACAACGCCATGGTCCGACAGGAATCGTTCCCCTTGCCTTTCAACCCGACTTTACATGCTTTAGTGATTTGGAAAAATAGGAGCAGAAAAATGCGTTAAAGAGAGCTTTAAATACCCTTTGAAAGGCATTTGAAGATCCTTTGAGAACATCTTTAAAACTCTTTAAAAAAAATAAATTGGTACAAAACCTAGTGGCAAAATATACAAAACCCGCTGGCAAGCTACACATGCTTTAGTGATCTGGAAAAATAGGAGCAGAAAAATGCGTTAAAGAGAGCTTTAAATACCCTTTGAAAGGCATTTGAAGACCCTTTGAGAACATCTTTAAAACTCTTTGAGAAAAAATAAATTGGTACAAAACCTAGTGTCAAAATATACAAAACCCGCTGGCAAGCTACAAACGATAAAAATGCTGTGGCGGAGGGGGTGGGATTCGAACCCACGGTACAGTCTCCTGCACGCCGGTTTTCAAGACCGGTGCCTTAAACCGCTCGGCCACCCCTCCAAACTAGATATGCTTTTTGACAAATTTCTTGTAAAAGGTCAATCATTTTAATACGCATTTTAAAGCGTTCTTTGTAAAACTATTTAAGTTTCAATTAAAATAATTTTTCATAAGTTAATTCTTTGAGTGTGTTATCTAAGAGTTTCATTTCTAAACATGGTAGTTTTTTCTGAAAAAATGAAAGGTAATTATGATATTTATCATTTTTTTCCTGTTTAAAAGTTTTTTATAAAGCAATATTTTTTAAAAGTTCTAACAATCGTTTTCGTAATAATAAGAAATGTTTAGTTGAAAATGTTTGATAAATTATATTAAATTCCGGTCGTGTATTTTTGAATTATTTTACCTTTCCAGATATTTATTTTATTTAGATCGTTCATATTGGCGAAAAGAAAATGTTATTACTCTAACAGTTTATGAGAGATAAATTTGTAAGAATGACATATATATTCAAGGAAAGTTTTTATTGAGTTTAAATTAAGTACAATTCAATAAGAAAGCTCTTTAAAAGATTTTAATTTTTTAAATAAAAATATTCAGATATTTAGTGCGTCTAAAGAGTACCTTGGAGGGAATGGCTGATTTGCACTATTTGAATAAAATTTTATGTAAGATTTGCATCGATAGTTTAAAATTTCTTCTAGATATGACTGGAAATTAGGTATATTTATAATGCTTTTTCTGTGGGATAAGCAAAAAGTTAATTTGAATGGAAGAAAAAATTATTGAGCAATACACTTAGATCAATAGATAATTTGTTAAGGTATTACATAGTTTTTCAAGAATAGAACTTAAAAATGCTAAATTATGCAGAAGCAGAAAGCATAAACTTTAACAGACAAGGTTTTAAAAGCCGATTCATTTACAAACATGTGTAAAATAAAAAATGGTGCCTCCCAGAGAGCGAATCAGGCTTTAGCAACAAGATTCAAAGTATATAAAGATGTGTAAGGGCGTATTGATGTCTATAGCTTTTTATGATTCAATAAAAAAAGTAAGCATTAAAGGAAAAATCTCAAATCAGAAATTAAAGGTGGTCTAAAAGGTGGACCAAAAAAGGTGGACGAGCAATGCTTGAAAAGGTGGACGAGAGGGGACGTTAAGTGAGGGCGATTCATCGGTTATCAGCATTACTTGTAAAGTCCTCTCCACAAGGAAAATATTGTGATGGGGCAGGGCTATGGTTGAATGTTCGAAAAGACAATACACGCTCTTGGTTTTTTCGCTATACGCACCACAATAAGCGCCGTG
This sequence comes from Bartonella sp. CL162QHHD, assembly GCF_042195435.1. Classification (NCBI taxonomy): domain Bacteria; kingdom Pseudomonadati; phylum Pseudomonadota; class Alphaproteobacteria; order Hyphomicrobiales; family Bartonellaceae; genus Bartonella; species Bartonella sp. CL162QHHD. The sequence continues at coordinate 16,916 of NZ_JBHIOG010000066.1, read as the reverse complement.
AAATGGGACTTGGTCCTGTTACAAAACTCTCTTTAAAAGAAGCGCGTGAGCTTGCAAGATATTATAGTGATATTCTTAAAGAAGGCAATGATCCTATCGTCTTTCGAGAACAGACTATTTTAATACAGCAAAGCAATATCTTCCAAGAAATTGCAAAAGCGGCTTTTGAAAGCAAAAAAGCAGAGTTGAAAAATGAAGGTAAAAACGGCCGCTGGTTTTCTCCTCTAGAGTTGCACGTGATTCCACACATAGGCAAATTACCTATAGAAAAATTAACAGCCAATATCATTCGCAATGTTCTCGCACCCCTTTGGCATGAAAAAGCAGACACAGCGCGAAAAGCGCTTAACCGTATCAATATTTGCTTGAAATATGCTGCGGCTCTTGGTTTAGATGTTGATCTACAGGCTTGTATGAAGGCACGCGCGCTTTTAGGAAAACCACGTACGACATCAACAAATATTCCTGCTATGCCATGGCAAGAGGTTCCGGCTTTTTATCAAAACTTAAAGGATGATATCCTTTCAAATTTAGCACTGAAGTTACTCATTTTGACGGGAGTACGGTCATATCCATTGCGCTATTTGCGCCTTGAACAAATTGACAAAAATATATGGACGATACCCAAAGAAAATATGAAGGGCATTGTAGGAAAAGTTTCAGACTTTCGTGTGCCACTAAGTGATGAAGCTTTGAGAGGTATTGAAAAAACTCTCCCCTTTGAAAAGAATGGTTTTCTCTTTTCTGGTCTTAGAGGCAACCCCATTTCTGATGTCACCATGGCAAAGTATATGACAGTTTGTGGTTTGACTTATCGTCCCCATGGTTTTCGTTCAAGCTTACGGGACTGGATAGCAGAGACAACGTCAACACCGTTTGAGATTGCCGAAACTGTTCTTGCCCATTCAGTTGGGAGTTCAGTGACAAAGGCTTATATGCGAACAGACTTTTTAGAGCAACGGCGTGTTCTCTTGGAACAGTGGGCTGCATTTATATCAGGAGAGGCTTGATAATATGTCTATTGTCGAGTCAGGTATCTAAGAAACACTTAAACGATTAGCGGATAGATTACGATATAATCTCTTTTTCCCCGCTTTAAAAGCGGGGAGGGGATAAATCATTTTATTGGCAAATTCATCTTATCGAAAAATAACCGATGTCTTTTCTTGGCATTATCTACAAGCTTGTCAAATGAAATCACTTCTATATAAGCTTTATAATTTTCGTTATATCCAAAATACCCCATGTTATCACCTGTTATTCTTAAATTCGAGTTTTTGCAACATTTCCTTATACTATCAGTTAAATCACAGATAATATAACAATAACCAGGTATATCAAGAGAGTCTTTTATAGGACGACCATCGAATGTTTTTACTTTACCTATTCTAATTTTATCTAGATAATCAAACACTTGTTTAATAGGATCTGTTTTATCTCCTGATTGTGCATCATCTCTCATTGGGCGTTTAATTTCTATTATAAAAAGAGATGCCAATTGCATAGGCTGTTCGTCTGATATTAAAATAGGATTGTCGTATATAGGGTTGTCATATACATTTAAGGCACATATATCAGGTCTTTTATCTTCTGTAGAACCTGTAATAGGCATTTCTTTCAATGAGATGTCAGAAGCTAAATAATCATGAAAAACTAACTTTTCATCTATTAACCATAAATTACAATTATCCATAGAAATGTCATTGGAATCACACTTCATTGGCATTATGAGTTTGTGAATAACATTTTCTTTAGCGTAGCCTTTATCGCTTTTCTTTAAAGCCTTTTCTAGAAGATCTAAGATAACTTTTCTGTGGCATAAGTAACCTATTAGATCAGAGCGATTAAGATCATTTACAGTTTCTACATATGCGCTAACTTTATTTAAGTATTCTTCATAATTTGCGTTTTGTTCAGCTTGCAAAATATCATGACCTTCTTTTAAAGCCTTTTCTTCTAATTTAGTAAGATGTTTATGAAGGAGAAGCTCTAAGCTTTGGTCAGAGCTTGAGGGAGAAGCTATGTAGTCATTTTCAGTTAAATGTTTTAGAACTGTACGGTAACGTGGTGCTTTTTCAGCTACGAATTTTTCAATTATTTTCTTACTGTTTTGAATGTTTTGCTTTAATTCTTTATCTAAGTATTTTTGAATACTAGGGACTACAGCTTTCCGTATTTTATCAAATGATATCTCTATCTTCTCTAGTAACCCTTCAGTATTTTCTTGAATATCAAAGCCTATTCTTTCAGCACGTACTCTTTCATCCAAAAAAGGAGAGCTTACGTAGCAAGAGTAGATAAATTCACCTATATCATCTTGCAGTTTTGCATGAATACCAGGAACGTTATGAGATAATCCCTCTTTTGTGATAACTCTGTTGGCTGCACAAAAATATAAAGCCTGGTTTTCTAAAGGTAAGGACCTAAATTTAATATGCATAATAGAAAAGTTATACTTTTCTATTATTATTTTTTCATTAAAAATGGCTCCATGCATGCATTGTTCATATAGATCATTCAATAATATCTTTTCTGAGTCATCTTCAATAGTTATAGAGGGACAACTACCGGTTCTTGCAAAATACCAGAGACAATGTTCTAAGAGTGCTTTTGCGATAGATTGTAATTTTTTAGGAATATGATTTTTATATTTTTGTTGTAAACCTGTTAACTCAACAACAGTTTCTCTCTTTATACAATTATCTTGAAATTCGTGTAATGCTTTTATACCTTGAACAGCGTCGAATAAGAATTCACGCCCTTTTAATCCTCTATCTGTTTCATAAATACTCCGGATTTTTATATTATCAAAAGCTTTAAGCCATAAAAGTCGTCCTATACCATGGCAACCTTTTTTTATTTTATGATCTGAGTCTAAAGTTTCAAATGATTGAAAATTATGATCATTAAAGCCTGTACCATTATCGATTACTTTAAAACCTATAATTTGTGTTTTGTTTCGTTTTTCAGTATCTTTTTCAAGTGGTAGTGAAGCTTGCTTCGATCTTATGACTGAAACTATAATGTAGCGTGAGGAAAAATCATTTCCTATTTCTTCAATGGAATGAATAGAATTTACAACTGCTTCAAAAAGAGGCAGTAGAGCATGATTTTCTGGTAAAGATGTATTTCTTACGCGGCCACTTAAATTTGTTTTCATTATCCACTCTAATCTATAAAAGACAATCAATTGTGTCGTTTTACAAAGATTTGACTTCCTCTTCATCCTTAAAGGATTAAAATTTCGAAGCTCTTCATATCAAATATAGTTTATTAGAAGCTTTAAATTCATGAAACAATTAATTCAAAGATTAATTCTTTGAAATCCACTGTTTTAAATGGGCGAAGATATTGTCTATCACCTCCATGAGACGAGCAAAATTAAGAATCCATTTTCTAAAGAATTTCGCGCGTCTCAAAGTATGTTTAGAGCCGGATATTTGGTTTTTGTGTAAAAATACTTACAAACGCATCCATAATACGTGAAAAATCAAGCGCTAATAAGAGTATAATGAGTACAATCCATTTTGTATAACGAGACATCACTTTTATACTTTTGTAGGTCATGATGATTTCTTGAAGGATTTCTTTTTCTGCTTCTGTAAGTTCTGTATCGTCTTGTGTTTTTTTTCTAGCCATGTTTCCACCCACACACGCGTTCACCTAGATTATTGTGCTTTAAAATCTCTCTTGCTAAAGTTTGAACTGATGGCGTTCAGATCTTGCCGGCTTAAATAAATTGGCAACCAACCAATACAAGAAGAAGTATATTTATTTGTCGCGCAACCAATCAGAGAGAGCAGTACGCACATCAGCATCACTTTTTTGATTAATTTCATTTTCTACCTCAAGACGGGTTGTGGCTGCTTTTAAAGCTTTTTCTGTTTGCTTTTGTTGCTCTGCTTTTTTCCCAAGAATAAAAGCTCTTGCTAAAATCATAAAAAAAGCAGCTAAAGCCGCGCCTGTTAGCATCAGATTTCTTTTCATCCATAAGATCATAGGCGGTGCTCCTGAAAGCGTTTAGCAACAAAGAAAATACCAGCACATGCGGCTAAAACCATAATGGTGGCCAAAGCCCATTGGATTGGTCCATTGCCTGCTAACAAACCACCAAGCCCAGAAAAAGAGCCAATAATCGGTGCAAGTGCTTCTGCTTTGAAAACCCCCGTTGGTGCTTGCGTTTCTACTGTTTGATAATTGGAGGAAACATAAGCCCCTTTTGCCTATAAGCCTGTTTCTGCCGCACGCCGGTGTGCGAGACCTTCAAGACGCTTACCGCCTGCTTTGGTCCATTTCTGTAGCTCTGCAGGGACAGCTTCATATTTACCTTGATTGAGTTTTTTTAACAGTGTCGAGTTACAAAAGGCTGTTGTTCCTACATTATAGCAAAACGACACTAACGCCGCAAATTGTTCATCCGTTAATGAAACTGTAACAGCGCGTTCAACGACATTTTCAAATTGTCTTAAGTCTTGGCAAAGAAGTTCTTCTGCTTGCTTTTCCGTGATGGTCATGCCTTCGTAAATAAAAGGTTTTCCAGCACTGTTTGTATGTCCATAACCTATTGTCCACACCCCAATGGCATCTTTATAGGCGTTTAAACGCAAACCTTCCCATTGTTTGATAAGTGCAAGTCCTTCTGATGATATTTTTCGCATATGCTTCTCCATAAAAAAAGCTCCGCAAAAAGCAGAGCTGGATTAAAAAAATTGACATCTTTCTCATTCGGAAAGATAGCTTGGTTAAGCTTCATGTCGCTTTTTCATTGGAACAAAAGAAGATTTTTTCTCAACTTTTAATTTCTCTCTTGACAAACATTCGTTTATAAACGAATATAACATCATGTTTGAAATACGTCACTACCTTACTTCTGATGGCAAAGACTTGATAGCTGATTGGCTGCGAAAGCTCCGTGACATGCAGGCTAAAACTGCAATTATTCGCCGCCTTAATCGTTTAGAGCAGGGGAACTTTGGCGATTTCAAGCCGCTTCGTGAGGGTGTCCATGAATTGCGTATTAATGTTGGTCCTGGCTACCGAGTTTATTATGTCCAATCTGGAAAGACCGTATTGTTGCTATTATGCGGTGGCAGCAAAAAAACACAAGAGACTGATATCACTCGTGCATGTGCTTGCTGGCGTGATTGGCAAAACCGTGAAGATTAAAGGAGTGCAAAAATGAAAGACCGTAACCATGATGATGCAATGGCAGAAATATTCCGTGATGATCCTGAGTTGGCAGCGGCTACCCTTGATGCAATCCTAGCAGATGGTGATCAGGGTGAACTGCTTGTAACTCTACGCCAAATGGCCAAAGCTTATGGTGGTGTTCAAGCTGTAGCTAAAGCAGCCAACTTGAACCCAACACAACTTTACCGTACACTTTCAGAGAAAGGTAATCCAGAGTTCCGCAGCTTGAATGCTTTACTGCGTACCATGGGGTTTCGTTTAGCTGTACAGCCTCTTGAACGACCAGTTCCACACGTGTAACTTTAGTGTTCACTCCCCACCTTTAAAGATGGGGAAGGGAGGTATTTAAGCAATCTTTTAAATGAGGGGCTCTACATCTGGTTTATAACCTATCATGTATCCTCTTCGTCCATATGGATGACGCCTTCGCCTTCGTCGCATGCGTTTGGTGGGGCGTTTGGATCAAGGGTATCATCCTTGTCTGGTGTTGTGTTTGCAACGTTTCCAGCTGTGTCTTCTTGGGCTTCATCAAAAAGTTCGCATTCTATTTTTGTGGTGTAACCACCCGTTTTATCAAGTTTGTGCTTAACACTTTTGATACGCCATTCTGCTGGAATATAGGGGCGGAAAGGGGGCTCTTGAACAAGCTTTGCTTCTGCTTGCACAAACGGATCACCACCGATATCACATGAGAAAGAAGACTTACCGCGTGATGATTTATTGCGATAAGCAGCAATGGCCGCAACAGCCTCTGATTGGTTATGGTAGGTGTATTTGAGTTCATGAAACGGCGGATTACCAACTTTGACTTCTTTTTTTTCACCACTGCGTAAATCATGATAGGTTGCGAGAACACCGCCTTTTTTCTCTTTGTCTTCTTCTTGCTTTTCCGATTCTTTTTCTGCTTTTTCTGATTCAGATGATGATGCTCTGTCACTGTTATCCATATGGATAAAGTTTTCATCATCATCAATCTCTTCTGGTTCTCGTGCATCAGCAGCGGCTTTTTGGTCGTCTCCCACATCTGTTTCTAAGCCATTGGCTGCACCTGCTTCATCACGCGCACTGTATTTAAAATCCCAAGAGGTGCAATGTTTTTCATGGATAACAACTATGGGGAGTGTTTCACCGGTGATGGCTTTGCCTTCACCCCGTTTGGCGAGCACAAGTTTGCCATCAACGGGCTTTGCTACCGCATCATATTCCCCTGCGAGGCGTGCAGCAAAAGCCATATCACTTTCCGATGTTTGATCAATATGACGCACAACGATTTTTGCAAGAGAAGGATCAACCTTTGGTGTATAGCCATTACGCTCTGCTATCTCTTGAACAATACTGCCAAGGGTTTGCTGGTGATAGGATTGGCTTTTGGGGGTTCTGTAAGACGTGTTCATTGATGCGGCGCGCCCTGTCACGCTTAAGCTTTGTGGTGGGCTGCTTACAGAGATTTCGTCTATCAGATAGGATCCCATATCGCGGTTTTTCCCGCCTTCATAGCCAAGTGTGACAGAAATGATTGTTCCGATAAGAGGAATATCAAGAAAGCCGTTATCACTGTCACGCGCACGGTCATCAAGCTCTATAGTGATACGATCACTTTTGTTTTCTGCTTCATCGGTAATTTCAATCGACAAAACATAATCCATAAGAGTTTTGGTGATGTCTTCTCCATTTGCCAGAACCATGCAAAAAGGTTTCATGATTGACTGCCCCAAATTCTGATTACCGGTGTGGCTTTAGGATAGGGGAGGGTTGGCAAAACGATTGTGATGCCTGCTTTTAAAATGGGTCCATAGTCTGCAAGACCAAAATTTGCTGCATAAACGCGTTCAACAGCAAGGGCTTGTTGACCTTTGGCATAATATCTCCAGCAAATGGCATCCACCATATCGCCATCTTTGGTCATATAAAGGTCACTCATAGGTCTCCACCATATTCTCTCAACTTTATTGTAAATTCTTGTTTTTTTGGGGTGCCATTATAATGAAAAACGCTTTGTTTTTCCTCTACAGAAAGAATGACAAACTTACCTAAGATTTTGCCTTGACCGGTCACAAGAATGTGAGGTCCCATATGCGCTATTTGCCGTAAATATTCGAGCTGTCTGTGACCACCTTTGAAATCTGGATAAATCACGCCTGCTAAAGAAAATTCCGCATTTGCAACAGCAGGCAATTGAAGAGCAGCCTTTCTCCCCAATCGCCCTTGCTCCACCCATGGAACACCATAAGACATATCAAGTGTTTGGTAAGCTGCTGTTTCAATGGAAAAAATAAAACCACCCAAAGCTAACATCATGGTATTTAATCCGAAAGGCTAGAGGCTATGGCTAAACGTTGCTGTTTTGCATAGCGTTCAAGTGCTTGATTGACAGCGTCTCTGATTTCGTCCTTGAGACCATTTGGTACTGAAATATTGAGATTTGTAATGGTTACACGGGCGTCTACTTCAACGGGCTTATGAACCGTAATTGGCTTTGGAGCTTTAAAAGCACCTACTTTATTTGTTGCCTGCATTTGTCCTGTTTCAACGATACTTGTATTAAAACCACTCTTGCGTTTTTCAGGTGGGGTATTTGTAACCACTACTGTATCAACCATTTTTTTTGCACGTGCATTAGTTTCATCGGTAAAGGTTTTTAAAGTCTGGGTTGAAGTTTTGTTGATTGAAACATTAAAGCCTAGCTTTTCTTTCATCCAATTAGGCATCCAACTGGTTAATTTACTCATCATGCCGCTGAGCCAATCAGACAGAGCATTCCATTTGCTTTTGATGCCGTCCCAAAGTCCATTAATAAGATTGGAGCCTACTTCCATTAAATCGACACCAAACAGCCATTCAATGAGTTCATTGATTTTTTTCGAAATCCAAGAAAGTGGTGAAAAGTTTTTAAAGAACGTCAAGAGGTTATTGAAAACATTACTACATAAGCTGTAAAAAGAATCCCATAGCTTGCTTATAAAGCTTATGACTGTGTCCCAATGTTTGTAGAGCAGATATCCAGCAGCAACAAGAGCTGCAATGCCGCCAATTATCCAGCCGATAGGAGTGGTCATGATTGCGATACCAAGCGATATAAAAGCAGAACTAACGGCAGTTATTGCTGGAATAAGTGAAGCTATAAGAGTTACAGCAAGACCAGCAATTGCGGAAGCAGCTGGTGCTATTGCCGCAATGAATGCTCCGGTAAGAACTGCTCCAACCGCGGCTAAAGATGCAGCTACCCAGCCATTGAGTTCATCCCAATATTTATAGAGTGCGGCAAGTACCGCGATACCCCCAATGAGCCATCCTATGGGCGTCGTCATTATAGTATAGCCAAGGGTGACAAACGCTGCTCCCGCTGCGGCTAATGCGGCAATGAGTGGACCAAAAATGAACGAACCAAGTGCCACAAGTCCTACCTTAAAGAGGGTTATTTCACCAATCAGAGGTTCTAGCCATTGGAACCAGCCTTTAATCCTCTCTGTGAGATCACTGATGCCTTTTCTTAAATCAGAGGTAGGATTAAGCAAATCATTAAGGACTTTTTTTAAGGTTTTTGCCCAGCTCGCAACGGTTGTTTGGATGAGGTCACGGTTTTCATCAATCAATTTTGAAAAACCGTCAATCATATCATTAATCACGGGCATGAAACGCGCGCCAATAAAGCTCGCGATACCGCCTATTTTTTTCTTAAAAGCACCAAGCTTGTCACTTAAATCTGCTGCATAGCGTGCAACATCGGCACCTATGAGCCATTTTCCTTTTCGCGCCTTTGCAAACAGCTCTTTAATGGGTGCCATGCCTTGTGCAAGCATGGTCGCCATTTCTTTACCATCGCCCCCAAACAGCAGAGCGGCAATATGCTGTCTTTGTGCTTGGCTTTTCATCTTACTCATCTTGTCGGTAATTTCTTCTAACAAGACAGAAGTGGATTTGAGTTTTCCAGAAGTGTTTTTGACAGAAATGCCAAGTGCTTCAAAGCCCATCATGCCTCTTTTTTGTCCGGCATATGCTTGTGCTGAACGCCTATTTAAAACCGCTAAGGATTGTTGAAAAAGTTCGGCAGAAGTGCCTGAATTATCGGCTGCATCACCCCATAATTGAAGTGATGCAACACTCATATTTAAATGGTGTGATGCGTGATAAAGACTATCGCCCAGATGCATGGTTTTCATGGTGAGGGCGGCTACACTTGCCACAAGACCACCACCAGCAAGCCCCAAGACACCAGTAAAGACCGAAGCACGGCTTGCCGCCACTCCAAGAGCACTTTGAACGCCATGAAGGCTTTTTGTCATGTTTTTGACAGCAGCAGAAAAGCGCGGAATACCCAAACTATGTGAGAGTGTTTTTGACAATGTATCGAATTTTTTTTGAAGATGTTTGAGAGGTGCGGTGAGTTTGTCTTCAAGAGATAGCTTCACCTTTGCATCAGCAACTTTTTCACTCATTTTGTCTTATACCTTTCTGCTGCTTGATTTCGCCAGAATATGAGTTCTTGCGGTTCCATTTCCATCATCTTTGAAAGGGACCAATGGAACACAATGGTAATATCGGCTATGAGTTTAGCGGCGGTTTCCCAGTCGAGGTATCCCGCCGCTTGATAAAAGACTCCAAAATCTCTCCAATGCTCGACAAGTCATTAATATCGAGTTCTCCAACCGCTTCATGTGCCCATCCAGAAAGGCGTGCAATCATAGCGATTGTTTGCTCTATGCCTTCTTTTTTGTCGATTGCTTGCACATCTTTTGTTTTGGGGCGCTGTAAGGTAATTGTGGTGTGCTCTTTTCCTTCAAAAGTAACAGGTATCAATAATTTATGTGTAATGCTTGTTTGGACTGTCATTTTATAATCCTATATTTTCTCTATGGTCTGCGAGTTGATTGACGCCATTGAATTTTCTCACCAAGTTGAGGACATCTATCTCAACGATTTCAACGTCCTTCTGGACATATTTGAAATACTGCAATGTGAAGGTAGTTGTGGATGTTGCTTTGCTGCCCGGTTGCCATTCTGCCATTTCAAAGCCTTTGCATAGTCCTCTCATGGTAATGACAACACCTTCTGCTGGTGTGCCTTGCGCTTGCATTGAACTTCGTAATGAGATATCGATATCTGTGCGCCCCAACAGTGCCATCAATTCTGGAGAGCAATCAGAAATGGTCATGCTAAGTGTGAGGGTTTCAAGACCAAGGTCAACTTCAATAGAGCTATCCATGCCTCCGCCACGATAGCTTTCAACAACCAAGTTCAAATTCGGTAATGTTACGCTTTCACATTTTGCTTGATAGGGAATGCCGTCGACAAAAATGTTAAAATATTTCAAAACTCTTGGTAAAACGGGGATAGCCATTAAAAAATCTCCTCTAAGTAATCATTTACAATGCGTGAACGGAATGTGATGTGTTCTGCTGGTGTTGTTGGTGTGAATTCGACATTGAAATAGACTCTGCCGCCTTCAATGGCGCTTGCTGTATTCAACTCTAGATCAGGCGTACAACGCCCACCAAGAATGGCGCCTTGTGCTTTCAAATCACGCAAATAGGCATTGACGCTTTCACTGACATCATTCATGTAGGTCTTTTTGATATTGCGGTCGACAGCCCATAGATGTCCGCGCAAAATGGCATCATTGATCATATCTGCGGTGCGTACTACGGATAAGAAAGCAAATTTTGTATCACTTGAGAGTGTGCGATTACCCCAGAGGCGATAACCATTTTCGCGGATAATTGTTGTGATGTTTTGTTCATTGAGAAGGTTGGCACGGCTTGATCTATCACCAATGGAAAAATCAATGGGGCGCGTAATACCAACAATGCCATTGATCACTTTGTTGGAAGGAGAATGCCAAAAACCGTGTGTAAAATCAGTTTTGGCAATGACACCAGCAACTGCTGCACTTGCTGGCTGTTCTATGATCTTTCCATCACGATTTACCTTTACAAATGGGTCAACTATGATGGCGCGCTTTGAATCAAAATCCTTTGCTGTGCTAAGTGCTGCTTCATCTGTGCTGTTTGGTGCATCAAGCACCACAATAGCACGCAGACGCTCTGCAATGCCAATGAGTTCTGCTGCGACGGGGTTGGCAGTTGCACCAGTTCCATTCTCTTCAATATTCACACTGGAAGGGCGTTGATGTGTAAAGCCTGGAGCGATGAGAATGCGTGGTGTTTGTCCCACAATGGATTGCGCTCCAATCAAAGCATGGACGCCTTCATAAGCGCCATTTGCATTCACACCACCCAGAATATTGGTGAGTGTTGCATTTTCGTTATCACCCTCGTTCACGCGTACGACAACGACAATTGCTCCTACTTGTTTAAAAATAAGATCAAGGGCATTGGGTAAGGTACCTTGACGCTTACCCGTTTTATCGAGTTTTGCAGCTTGTGAAAGAGAGCCTGCTACCAAAACCGGTGTGTTGAGAGGGAATGCTTGTTCATCGGCATCGGGTGCTGTGCCAACAATCCCGATAACGGCAGACTGAACCGCGCGAAGGGGGCGGGTGCCGTCGTCAACTTCAACGACTTCAACACCGTGTAAAAAACCTGTTGCCATACTTTATGCTCCTTTAAATGAGGGGTGAATGAAATGAATGGGAAAAAATGAGGGGGTGATTGCTGTATTTGTTAGACTGGCATAATGATAAAAAATTATCGAAAATAGCTTGACATTATTTCTGTAATGTGTATTTTCGAATCAGGTGCCTCAAAAACACCTTGACGATAAGCGGGTGGATTGCCGAAACAGTCTTTTTTCCGCAGATTAAAAGCTTTGACTCATTATATGCGTATAGCATATAAATAGCTTGTCGGGTGTGGTTACGCTATACAATACCCTTTGGGGGAAAGCATAACGACGGACTTATCGCCGTGTTTTTGAGCACCCGGCACTCAGAGATGAAATTAGCAAAAATATCAAAAAATTATTAGAAGCCACTTGACAATGTGGCGACAATATGAATAATCGAATCAGGTGCCTGAAGAACACCTTAAACCAATAGCGGATGGATTGCCGACACAATCTCTTCTCCGCACATTAAAGGCTTTGACTCGTTGTATGTTACGCGCATATAATGGCTTTGTCGGGTGTGGTTATGCCATAAAATACCCTTTTGGGAAAAGCATAACGACGGACTATTGGCCGTGTTTTTCAGCGCCCGGCATTTTTCTGGAATGTCGATGAAAAACATCTAACCAATAGGAGTTCATAATGAACACTCTTATTCCGATATCGGAACAAACTGTTGGACAGGAAATTGTTCAAACAGTAAATGCACGTGAATTGCACGCATTCTTAGAAGCAAAACGAGACTTTTCCAATTGGATTAAGGACCGTATTATCAAATACAATTTAGAAGAAGGAATAGATTATATTTTAACGCTCGCCAAAACTGGCGAACGTCAAAATGTAGTATTAAAAGAATATTACCTTACACTAAATGTAGCCAAAGAGCTCTCTATGCTTGAGAATAATAAGAAAGGTAGAGAGGCTCGTTTATACTTTATCAAATGCGAACGGCTCTTGAAACAAGTAGTGACACCACAAGTTGACTACTCCAAACCCGAAGCATTGCTTGGTGTTTTGAATCACTTACAAAGCCAAATAGAGCAAAAAAATCATGTTATTGCAGAATTAGCACCAAAAGCAAAAGCTTTGGATGGCTTAAAACGCTCTGATGGTTTGTTCGGTCTTATTGAAGCAGCAAAGATGTTAGAGGTACGACCAAAGGATTTAACTGATTACTTGCGTAAACATGACTGGGTGTATCGACGTGCTCCAGGGGCGCCTCTGTTACCTTATCAGGACAAGATCAAGAAAGGATTTATGGATTGTCCCGCTATTACCATTCAAAGACCGGATGGTACAGAAAAGGTGCTGCCTTCAACGAAAATCACATCTAGAGGATTAGCTTGTTTGAGAGAACAAATCCATGGAGGTGTACAATGAACACCAGTATCGACTTTTTATGTGATTTATGGATGGCTTTGTTTCAATTTTCTGATCGTGATGATGTCGAAGATAAGGCTTTTAATGCTCTCATTGAGACCATGGATGCAATAGAAAAAGCTTTGATTTTAAAACTTCAAGATGAATCACCAAACGCACTCAGAGTTCTGGCAATGATTACAAATTTTGGATCTTTAAAACCTCCTTCTATTATGGAGCCTTTGTTGAAAGCTTACGATCCGAGTTTGAAAAATTCTGTTAAGAAAGCTGCTTAACTTTAAAAACATGATTTTATCTCCTCGTCTTTGAGGCGGGGAGGTGGTTAATGGCTCTGTTCCATTTGTATATCCACTTTATTAGCTGTTAATGTTGGAATAGAAGAGACATCAATGTCCCTCAAGGCATGCCATGTATCATAATTGGCTTGAAGCTGTAGCCAAAGGGCTGGTCCATTTCCTAACAATTTACCAATGCGAGCTGCTGTTACGGCTGTGACTGGACGTTCTCCTTTAAGGATACCGTGCAAGTGCTGGCGTGATATTTGAAGAATCCTAGCAATTTCGGTTTTGCTTGCATTTAAATGTTCTAAGGATTCAGCTAAAATTTCTCCTGGATGAGAAGGACAACGATTAGGATTACGTGTGGTCATGGATAGTTTCCTTTACAAATCTTAAAACCTTCAGTGGTATTGCTCTAGATCAACATGGTAAACGTGTCTGTCTTTAAATTCAAAAGTGATACACCAAGGACCATTGATATGAATTGTGTAGCGAGTTGGAGTAAAGCCTTTAAGCATATGAAAATTATAACCTGGTACATTGATATCACTAACTTGAGAAGCAGCGTCAAGGGCATCAAGACGGCGAATAATACGCTGTTGAAGCCTGCTATCAATCTTACTTTTTCCTGTTTCCCAGAGAGATTGGAGGTCTTTATTTTTAAATGTTTTGATCATAGCAAACTCAACAACTTTATTTTAAGTAAGATGTAATGTATTAAGTGACAATTGTCAACAAAAATGTTACAATTTAATATGATTGATGCCAACACTGTGGAACTACAAGAATTTAAGAAATGAATATCAAACCAATTCGTGCTGAGAGGGAGTACCAAGAAGCTTTAGAAATTGTGTCTGCAATGTTTGATAAGCAGCCAGAAGTTAATACTCCAGAATTTGATAGAATGAAAACTCTTGTTTTGTTAATTGAAGCTTATGAAACAGAACACTATCCTGTTTCTCCACCTCATGCGTAAAGAGAAGAATAGGTGCATGGAGGGGATAAATTTGCACGTTAACATCAAGGATTTTACAAACATACCAACGGCTGTCTGATCAAATATTGCTAAAAACTTAGATCCCTTGCCATTCTTAATAAAGTGAATACGAAGTTTAAATTCTATTGTCATTTTGCTCTCCAAATTAATGAAGAGACCATAACAATCATCTCACTCTCTCATAAGACTGACACTGTCAGTCAAAAAGCTCTTTAAAGGGCTTAAAATCATACAAGCCAGCTTATACAACAGCTATCCATTTGACTTGTGCTATCTTTGGTTATGTAATTAATCTTTCCATAACCTTATAAGGACAGCGCCATCAGCTCCAGCACCACTTGGATAAGAATCAGAGTGAGCACCAGCCCCGCCGCCGCCAAAACCACGCCCTGCTTTTCCTGAACTATAGTGACCTTTGCCGACTCCTCCAGAGCCACCCCTTGATGTATCACCTCCAGCATCACCGCCATTGCCGCTTGTTTCACTCGTAATTCCACTCGTTCCAGCATAACCATTTCCGCCTTTGGCAATTCCTAGATGTGCGTCTGTTGCTAAACCAAAATTTCCCCCAATGCCCCCAGCACCACCAATGCCTGAATAGTAATAAGTATTTCCCCTTGATGTATTATAATAAGCACCCCCACCACCATGTCCTCCTGTCGCCGTAATAAAATTTTTGCCAACGGTCGTTGTTCCTCCAGAATTACCTGTTGCACGAAGTGATGCAACAGAAGTTCCACCCTTACCAATTGTGATATCTTCATGACCATTTAAACTGGCTTTATAGCCATACCAGACTGAACAACCGCCACCGCCGCCACCTCCTCCTAATCTTGGCGTATCCGCTCCGCCACCACTACCACCGCCACCCCATGCTTGGATTTCTAACCTAGTTTGGTCTGTTACCCAATCTGGCCATTCAATTTTCCCATCTTGCGTATACAGCAATTCAGCATCGGCAATAATGAGTTTATTAATCAAATCTTTTTTGATGTTTTTAATTTCCTGCTTGAGAATATCTATTTCTGCTTTTGTATAAACAAGATCACCATCGACTTTTAAAGGTCCTTTAAGCAAGCTTCCGTTTGTGTTTAAATTGGTAACCACTTTGCCATTATAGATGAGATTAAACGACGAATTACCCAACAGTTCTAAGTCACCACTCATAGTGACTTTGCTGGTAAATTTATTGTAATTTTTCCATTCATTGGCTTGTTTGAGACGCCCATAGGCTGTGAGATCTTCGTTGATCTTGGCTCTAAAATCGTCAAGACCCACGATATCTTCTGTTTTATGTTGATGCGCGCCTAACAGAGAGATAGCACTCCCAAAGGTGAAGTTATTGTTGCTTGATTTATAGAGAACATAATTATTTGCGGCATCTTTTGCGCCTTCGATATCTCTTAAATCGGCAAAAGTGAAGGTTTTATCCGCTGCCATTTTGCCATTGAGAGCGCTTTCTAAATTTGTGATTTCGCTTATGGTATGCGTGTGTTGTAAAGGTGCTTTTTCGTTTATCTTTTCCTCAACAGCCAAAAGAGCTTGATCAATTTTGGTCAAGTTTTCCCGCAAGATTGGGAATTCAGAACTGATAAAGCGACCTTCTTTAGGCAATTCCATGTCGAGTTTTTTGGTTTTGGTCATCTCTGTTCTCCCATCACAATATACCGGCACCAAAATCACTCACCATGGACCGCGCTGCTGGTCCACCGGTAAGGGTGAGTTTGAGGCGCGCTTGTTTGGCGCCTTTATCACTACTGATAAATTTGCGCTCTGTCCAAAGCGGCTCGGCAAGTTGTTCTGTTTCGTCGAGTTTCAAAGGGGTGAAAGCACCATCATCCAGTTGCATCTCCAGTGAAAAAGTTGCACCGCCTGGTAAAAAGGTTTTGATATAGCTGGTCAACCTTGCCTTTTCCCCAAAGGTAAAAGCACGGGTGACATAAGTGGCTGATTTATGAATCTTCCCCGCAATCAATTGAACAGGAGCAAACAAAACAGGTGAGAGTTTCTCTGTTCCTTTAAGAATGGCACGAAGTTTTACTTTTTCACTGATATATTCAGTAAGGCTTAGCAATTGAAAGGGAAGAAGTTGATAAACCGTGCCATTGTTTCTTTCAATTTCAAAGATGACAGAACAATCGCTTGAAGGCAATTCAATGGCTGCGCGTATTTGCAAATCAGAGCAGTCAACAAGGTCAAAAGTGCCAAGATCAATGGTTTTTTCTGTTTGTGTATAGCGTGCCGCCAGCACTCGAAAGGCTAAAGCCTCATCTTGATGGGCGGTCCAGCTCCTAGCATTGACAGAAGAAAAGCGTGGACCGGTCACGTAAAGGTGGCTCGAGACGTATCTCTGGTGTTCTGCATCAAAATCCCCAAGCTTTGCCAGTGAAACAGAATGATCAGCATCATCGGTTTTAATGACAAAAGCAGTGAGACGGTCATTAGGGACTAACAAAGGGACATCATAGCGTGCCTCTGCCCAACCTAGCTTTGCGCCCTTCATAGAATAA
>NZ_JBHIOG010000065.1:0-35239 GCF_042195435.1 Bartonella sp. CL162QHHD | reverse complement strand
TCAAGAAACATACAGCGAAAAAGAACATTCACTTTTGAAAAATTTTAGAGAGCTCCAGCCGAAAAAACAAAAAGCAATCTTATGGTTGATTTCTGATTAAGCAAAAGCGCACACAAAGCATAAATCCTCCGCATCATTTTACATTTTACGGATCAACGTTTTGATGCTTCTCCACATTTACAGAAAGCAGCCAAATGAAACTTTCAAATTCCCCTCGCACCACTTTGTAAACATAGGTTTGTCAACAATACAGCTTCTTGCCTAGCCAATCTCCCCCAAGCACTTCAGATCACAACACCACAAAGAATGATGTTGCATCAAACGCGACAGATACGTCCTATTTTAAAATATTCTTGCCCCTTCGCTATCCTAAAGTAAGATCACACAAAGCACCGGTCAATCTCACTTCAAAAGCAACTTTCCCCACACCCTCTCTCCTCTCTGGTCAACACAACCCACCTCTTCACCCCCACACCCTCTCTCCTCTCCCATCAACACAACCCACCTCTTCACCCCCACACCCTCTCTCCTCAACACCCCCACCTCTTCATCCCAACTCCCCCTCCCTTCATAAGACTCTTCACCCCACCCCCTCTCTCCTCTCCCATCAACACCCCCACCTCTTCATCCCCACACCCCAATCTTCTCTCCACATTCCATGCCATGATAAAATCATACACCACGCATAAAGTCCCAGCTTCCTTTTTTACATATTTCCGTTTTTACGCTTTTACGTATTTACAGAAAGCAGAAAATCTGTAAAAAATGCATTACACAATAACGTATTCAACAACTGTCATTAAAATCTCGCCTCCCTTTTCATCTAAATCCCCCCTATTTTCACTTAAATCATAGATATAAACTGCCCTATTATTTGTATTGACCAGCATAAAATTTTTCGACAAATTCTAGCCATCAAAAGGGTTCATAAAAAGCATTTTACGACTTTTAAAAGAATTTTTATTTACATCCAGTGCTTTTTTGTAACGTAGAAGAGTACATTTAATTAATTGACTATAAGAAAGTTTGAGATGAGAGAAGCTTTTCGTTTTTCTCATTCAACATTCGCAACGATAACTTATCCTTATAAGTCAATATTTTTTCGTAATACAAAACGCACCAAAAGGAATAGACTTGCGTTGCATATTCACACGCTTATTTTAAAGAAAGATCTCTCAACGCTCGTCACACCCATTTTGCAAAACGCCGCCCGTAAAGGAATGGTTAAAGCCCCCATGAAGTGTATAAAATCCATTCAGCCCCCTTATCTTTACGCTTATGGAGAAACAAGTTTACGCTTATGGAAAAACGAGGCTGGCATCATCACAAAAACTCTGCCAGCTCCCAATGTTGCAGACAGCCTTCGGTTCAAGAGACTCTTCATTAAAGGCATGCCTTTCTTGTACAGTTTTGCCCCACATGCCCCCCGCTTATGATGTACAAGCAAGTAATTTTAATTGATTTAATATAAGAGAACTGGTGATGAGAAATTTTTATTATATTCAGCGAAGTGCTTCACGTTAAAAATGGTTATTTATCATTATAAATCAATATATTAATAAAAAAAGAGGCATCATCAAGACGCTTACCTTTTTCTCAAAAAAGGCTTCACACTGAAAGAAAACATCTAAAAGTTAGATAAAAAAAAGGTTTGCCTCTAATAAACAAACCTCTGCAGAAAATTATTCACATAACTTTCAAAATTTTAAATTAATCCCTCTAGAAGCAATAAAAACACTTTAGAAGCACCAAAATGAATACAAAAACTTATTTAACACAATGTTACGAAAAATCAAGAACAAAAATTTTTTATCGTTAATGCTCTAAAAAAACGAGGCTTCTTAACCCACGTGGCTCAGCAGTCCGGGGCTTCTCTACAAACGCCTCCAAGCCAATCAATCCCTTCATCTCTCTCAAAAGACAGCATAAAAGGTGCACAGTACAAGTCTTCGCTAAAAAAATATCAATCGCCAGCGCTCATAAAAACCAGCGTTAGTATAAAAGATCAGATTATCGAACAATCTTGCTAAAATGTCTTCCCAATAAATAAAAAAGAAGCGGATTTTTAAATATTCCGCCTCTTTAACAATAAAAATTACGATGAGGGATTATTAAACAAATTCGAAACTATGAAGGGAACCAACTTGATAACAACTCATACCTTACAGGATCATCGGCACATTGCCCACCACCACATTCCAGTATGGTAGAAATCAAATTTGCCGCAATCAAAAATACAAATAAGAAACTTGCTGCTTTACTCAAGACTGGAAAAGGAGAAAATTCTTTGAACTTGTGTGCCAATTCGCCTAAAATCATGACAAATGAGACAGCAAAGATACAAAGGACAGAAATAATGAAAGCCCAAGTATAAAAATGCAATCCAAAAAACGTTGAACCGTATCCTAAATCATCGGGTGTGATATGCAAAAACACTTGTCGTGCTGCCACAGCACTGGTTACCATACAACCGAGAATAACCATACCATAATGGGTATTTTTCACCTTATGGTGAATATTGAGCAAGAACCCACAACCTGCCAGTATCAATCCAACGCGCTGCAGCAAACAAAGGGGACAAGGTAACTCAAACTTTACCAATTGATAATAAAAAGCCACCACCAAGACAATGGATAACCCAAAGAGTCCTAGCGTATTCATAAAGATGACGAAGTGAGGGTTTTTTTGTTCAACATGTTCCATGGCTATTCTCTCAAAAAGATAAATTTAAAGTAGAAGTTGCGTGATGATTGAAAGTGAGAAGAATGACAACGAATAAAATTGCCCACAAAGCATAACTTATATTTTTTTTACCACACATAGTCGTTACAGCAGTACCTAAAGCGATTAAAAATGGAAGAAACATAGCTTTTAAATCTCCTTTACATCCGTTGTTTAACTCTTATTTATTTCAGCGTTCACCATATTACAAAATTGGGCAAAAAAGAGACCATGGATTTATTATTCACAATTCGTCATTCGCGATTGATATTGCCATTATATTTAAGGGAAAAACGATATAATCGCTAAGAAACAGATCTCAACAAAAGCGTTAAAAGCACAAAAGCGTTGATTATTCGCTTCCCCTTAATATCAGCCATTGTTAAATATATATTGACAATTATAAAGATTATATCCCCCCACTCACAAAAGAATCACTTGAACAACAAAATAAATAGGCTTTGAAATCGAGAGATATACATCTCTTTATTTCTCAAAAGAATATCTTTATTTCTCAAAAGAATATCCTCACTTTGCAACGCATTTTCGCCATAAAAATCTCTTTTTCTCATAAGCAATGTTTCAAATTGCAACAGATTTTATATCATATGGTGATCTTGTTTATTTTAGCAAATAAAAAGTAAGACATTTTTTTAAAAAACTTATAATCAATGTATTTTTCCCAATATATTTTTCCCTTTTACAATGCCGCAAGCTTAACAGCCTCATGGATCCAACACCACCCCTTAACACCTCTCCTCAAAATTCATCTCCCCCCAAAAAAAGAAGTGCTTCATGCCTTCAATACTTTAGTTTTTCATCTCTTGGTCTCCCCCTTTAAATTTTTAGCTTTCCACCTTATTTGAAAAATAACTGTTTCTCTGTCATCAATTGGCTTTGCAAAGAGAATATAAAACTTTAAAAAAATAATGATAAAGAATCGCATTGAACCTTTGAAAAGGATAGTGAATGATGAAAAAATCATGTGATGTCGCGATTTTAATGGGGAGCCAATCGGATTGGCAAACGATGTGCCATAGTGCAGATATTTTGACGAGTCTTGGTATTTCTCATAGTTCGCATATTGTCTCAGCACACCGAACTCCTGAACGCCTTTATCAATTTGCAAAAGAAGCAAAAGAAGCAGGGTTTAAAGTTTTAATTGCCGGAGCGGGGGGTGCAGCGCATCTTCCAGGTATGTTAGCAGCCCTTACTCCTCTTCCTGTTTTTGGCGTTCCAGTGCATTCTCATTCTCTTTCTGGTCAAGATTCTTTGCTTTCAATCGTGCAAATGCCAGCAGGGATACCCGTTGGCACATTAGCAATTGGCAAAGCAGGCGCAATTAATGCAGCACTTTTAGCCGCAGCCGTTATGGCCGTTTATGACCATGATCTCGCCCAACGATTAGAAGATTGGCGTCAACAACAAACAGCCAATGTCGCCCAAACGCCTGTAACGGAGGTTTAAAATGGCACCGTTTTTCAACGCCCCCTCAGCCAACACTACTCTCTCCTCCAACACCGCCCCTTCAGCCAACGCCACCCCTTCAGCCAACGCCACCCTCTCCTCCAACACCACTCCCTCAGCCAACACCACTCTCTCCTCCAACAGCACTCCCTCAGCCAACGCCGCCCCCTCAGCCAACACTACTCTCTCCTCCAACGCCACCCCTTCAGCCAACGCCACCCTCTCCTCCAACGTCACCCCTTCAGCCAACGCCACCCTCTCCTCCAACGCCCCCTCAGCCAACGCCACTCCCTCAGCCAACACTACTCTCTCCTCCAACGCCACTCCCTCAGCCATGTTACCTCCAGGCAGCGTCATTGGTTTAATCGGGGGCGGACAATTAGCACGGATGCTCGCCATAGCGGCCGCAGAATTAGGATTTCGAACCGTTATTTTTTGCCCTGAAGCCGATTGCCCAGCCGCTCAAACAGCAAACAACCATATTGTTTCCTCCTATGACGATACATCAGCTTTAGATCATTTTATTTCTCAATGTGATGTTGTCAGCTATGAATTTGAAAATCTTTCTCTTCAAACGGTTCAATATGTAGAAAAGAGTAAGCCTGTTTATCCTTCTTCCAAAGCATTAGAGATCACGCAAGATCGACTTTTTGAGAAGCAATTTTTGCGTGATCAAGGGATTGGCACCGCGTCATGGCACGCTATTGACAATTCTTCTTCTCTTCTTTCCGCTCTTGATACTTTAGGCGGACGTGGTCTTTTAAAGACGCGTCGTTTTGGTTATGACGGCAAAAACCAGATCAAGCTTGATCACCCCAATGAACAAACCCTTGACGAAGCCTTAAGGACTTTTCAGGAACAGCCTTGTATTTTGGAAGAAATAGTTCCTTTTTTATCGGAAATTTCGGTTCTTTCTGCCCGCACAAAACAAGGGGAACATATTTTTTATGATTGCCCTGAAAACCAACACAAACACGGAATTCTTCATAAATCCTTTGTTCCATCCCATATTCCACTTGACGTGCAAAAAGCAGCTCAAGAAATCAGCTTAACAGTCATGGATGCCCTCGATTATGTTGGTGTTCTTTGTATTGAGTTTTTTGTCTTAACGGATGGTCATCTTTTAGTGAATGAATTAGCGCCGCGTGTCCATAATTCTGGTCATTGGACACAAAAGGCATGCATAACTTCACAATTTGAACAGCATATCCGTGCTATTTGCGGACTTCCCTTAGGCAGTCCCTATCGCCATAGCGATTGCCAAATGACCAATCTTCTTGGTAACAATTTTAGCACGTTAAAATATTTTCTAAAGCAAGAGCACACCTCGATCCATTTATATGGCAAAAGCACTGTTCACCCCCACCGCAAAATGGGGCACGTCATCCAATTATTGGGACCAGCCAACAAATCTTAAGCCCACATACATACAAATGCTTTTTCACACTATCTCCCAATGAACTGAAAAAACAAAAGCTTCACCCCACACCGATATCCCGCGGCTTCAACAGCGCCCCTAACCTTTTAATTCGCCCCTGACAGGGCGTGAAGCCCTCCTACAAGCTCCTTCTCTTCCATGCCCCCACCCTCAAAGATACAAAACCACATCAATCAACAATCCAACAGCTCCTCCTCCTTTTCTCAAAAAAGTCCCCCCACGACTAAAAGCAATTCACCAGCCCCCAAGTTCATCACCCCTCCACCTTCCACCGCATAAATATTCCCCCATAACAAAAGCTTCACCCCACACCGATATCCCGCGGCTTCAACAGCGCCCCTAACCTTTTAATTCGCCCTGACAGGGCGTGAAGCCCTCCTACAAGCTCCTTCTCTTCCATGCCCCCACCCTCAAAGATACAAAACCACACCAATCAACAATCCAACAGCTCCTCCTCCTTTTCTCAAAAAAGTCCCCCCACGACTAAAAACAATCCACCAACCCCCAAGTTCATCACCCCTCCACCTTCCACCGCATAAATATTCCCCCATAACATACGCAGCCCCTTCATTTTTCTTTTAATGCCAATCTTTAGGCCTTTTAATTCCAACCTTTAGAGGATAAACTTACCTCTTGCAGCCTATAGAGAGCATTCTAACAATGCGTTCTCATTGCCTCTAGTCTCCCTTCTTGTGTTCATTCTTTCACAAAAGTGCCAAGCGCCGCTCCGCACCACCCCTTGAGTTTCATGTCAAAGATATAATTACAGTACTAAGCTTATCCATCATAGCAATATCCTCTCTCCCCTCATAAGGCGATATTACCTGTGTCGTATTTTCTAGAGCTTGAAGCGTCTCTCCTTATTTCATTTCGCAATAAAGCTTAAAATAGCAGATAAACATACAACTACACACCGAAAGAAAACCGTAAATTTAGCTTACACTCTAAAACAACAACCGTTTAAAATATCACTCACTTTAATATCTGTAATATTTGTCACCTTCGTTATGTCTATCGCCTTCGTTCTTTCCCCTATAAAATTACGTTATTCAAATTTGAGCGCCTAACCGCGCTCAAGGACGAAGATTCCTGTGCCGATCTGTCAACAATCAAGCTTTTCTTAAGTAAATTCAACCGGCTAAACACTTCAATATTAAATGCCTCTTCGCCTGTAGTTTAGTGATAAAATATAATTGTACTCACAAAACGAATCTTTTATACAGCGGCACGAAAAATTGTACATGCCTCATAATAATAAAGGGAAGATGCGCTACAGACGTAGCAAGTCATTCGTATTATAATTATAACAAGTACAGAAATCTTTTTTTATTTCATAAACATAGTCTGAGAAACTGAGTTATTCGCTTTATCAAAAGACAAAACCCTCAAGAAACAAACGAATATCAACATGACAAAACCAAACCTATCAAATGCATCACCAAAAGAACAAAATGATACATCTTCTCAATGGGACTTAGTCCTCGATATCCAAAAAGAAGTTAAGGAAACATTAAAGGCTGGTGTTGTTTCACTGAGAGAGTTTATATTCATAATTTTTATAAGCGTCTGTTTATACATTTTCCTCTCAATATTAGGCAGTGCGGATAAACCTCAGATGAATGTAGCAACTGCAATCGGGCTGATATGCGCATTAATTCTGTACGGTTCGATACCAATCTTTTTGGTGCTACGGATCATAGTAAAGAAGAAACTGAAAAAAGTAATGAAACAACTAGACGAAGCGGTTGCTAATCAAAATACAATAAGGAGAGAAAATGACTGAAGCTATAATATTAGGACGCATTCTAGGGATCCTTGGCGGTTGTGCAATAATAACATTATCCGTTTGGCTTGTTTATTCTACCATTAAATATCGAAAACTGTACCGTAAAGCGCTTACAGGACTAAACTTAGCAATTCAAAAATGGAATAAAGAAATTAATAAATAAAAAAAATCGTGAAAAACGTGGTATTAAAATACCATAATTCTTATTTTCATATTTCTAGACGTATTTAATGTGATTCCCAGTTATTGAAGGCCCATATTGAGGGTATGAGATTTTTCATAAGGGGACGTTTGAAACTATAGGCACGGCGTACACAAATACAAGAAACAATTCCAACGGCGCCCCCTCTTCCCCCACTTCAAGCATTTCAGCCGGCGCACGTACCTGACAGGGCTTCACGAGCCCCCAAAAACAAGCCTCTTGCGTTTTAAGAAGCCCCCCCCTTGCCCTTAACGACAAAAAAACCACACCAAATCAACAATCCAACGGCGCCCCCTCTTCCCCCACTTTAAGCATTTCAGCCGGCGCACGCACCTGACAGGGCTTCACAAGCCCCCACAAACAAGCCCCTTGCGTTTTAAGAAGCCCCCCTTGCCCTTAACGACAAAAAAACCACACCAAATCAACAATCCAACGGCGCCCCCTCTTCCCCCCACGTTAAGCCTTTCAGCCGGCGCACGCACCTGACAGGGCTTCACAAGCCCCCACAAACAAGCCCCTTGCGTTTTAAGAAGCCCCCCTTGCCCTTAACGACAAAAAACCACACCACTTCAACAATCCAACGGCGCCCCCTCTTCCCCCCACGTTAAGCATTTCAGCCGGCGCACGCACCTGACAGGGCTTCACGAGCCCGCAACAAACAAGCCCCTTGCGTTTTAAGAAGCCCCCCCTTGCCCTTAACGACAAAAAACCACACCAATCAACAATCCAACGCCTCCCCCTCTTTCCCCCCAACTTCAAGCATTTCAGCCGGCGCACGTACCTGACAGGGCTTCACGAGCCCCCACAAACAAGCCTCTTGCGTTTTAAGAAGCCCCCCTTGCCCTTAACGACAAAAAAACCACACCAATCAACAATCCAACGCCTCCCCCTCTTTCCCCCCAACTTCAAGCATTTCAGCCGGCGCACGTACCTGACAGGGCTTCACGCGCCCCCACAAACAAGCCTCTTGCGTTTTAAGAAGCCCCCCTTGCCCTTAACGACAAAAAAACCACACCAACTTCAACAATCCAACGGCTCAACAGCGCTCCTGATCTTTCAACACTCCCTAACAGAGCTTATTTGTTTAAAGCTGAAAAGGCTTTTACTTTTTTCCACTCTTTGTGCTTTTTTGTGTCCTTTTTTTACGAGAAAATTTTTACCTTCAAGGCAACCATTAACACACCCTAAGGAATTTGTAAGGGATATACCCTTGACAAGAATAAGACTTCTTGCTAGATCTCTCCTACTTTTTTGCAATTTTCACTTATCGTTGTGCTAATGAAGTGGTTAGTGCGTACCTTAAGAGTGCGCTTTTCTTTTTGTGATCACAGTGAAAAAGTGTATCGTGTGATGTTATAATGCAAGTACGATATCGCAATGCAATGCTCATAGAGTAAGCAGTCTATTGGGGTTGTGGTATTATATTTTAGTGTTGTATTATAGTATTATAGTATTGTGTTACGTAAACTATTTAAACGGTGAATATGATGAAAATTAAAAATTCGCTTAAAGCACTAAAAGAGCGCCACCGTAACAATCGTTTGGTGCGTCGTAAGGGTCGTGTTTATATTCTTAATAAAACGAACCCACGTTTTAGAGCACGTCAGGGCTAATTCTTTTAGGGCTAATTTCTTTAAGGTCAATGTTTTTATGCCTACTTTTATTGTAGGCTTAAAAGTTTTTTCTTGCGTTTTTTTGGTTATAAGTCCGTTGATTACAAGTCTAGTATTTGATAATATTTGGTGATTTATCTTTTGGGGGCTTGTTTTTATGGATTCTTTTATTTTTTTAAAAGCCTTTCGATTTTTTCAGCTGCGTTTTTTCTGTATTTTTCAGCGCGCGTTTTTTCTTTTTTTTGTTGGCGTTTTTTGTTTTGTTCCCTCGAGCTATGGGCAAAATCCTCCTTCTCTTCCTGAAGATCGGCCTTCTCCACAATCGCTTTTACCGTTAGATGATCTTATTCCCAATTCTCCTCCCCCTTCCTCAACGCCCTCCGATTCTGATTCCTCGGCGGTTATTCTTGAAGATCTTGACAAAGAGCAGCTTTCCCATGTTGACAGAGTTAAGCAACGCAAAGAAGCAGAAATTTCACGTTTACTCAAAGAATTGAAATATTGTGCTGATGTTGCTAAAGCGAAAAAGATCAGTCAACAACTTCAACATTTATGGTCCCAATCGGGGAGTGAGACGATTGATCTTTTAATGTCATGGGCTGAAAATGCACTCAACAGCGATGATTATGGACTTGCGCTTGATTATATTGACAATGCTCTTGCACTTTTACCTACTCATTCTGAAGCTTGGGTAAGGCGTGCTTGGATTCACATTCAACTGAACGATTTCAAGCTTGCCCTGCTTGATCTCAACCATGCTCTTGAACTTGAGCCGCGCAATTATAGTGCTTTTTTTGAACTTGGCGTTGTCATGGAAGCAACGGAGCGTCCAAAACTTGCTCTTAAAGCTTATGAAACAGCATTGGATTACTATCCACAAATGCGCAGGATTCAAAAGCGCGTGCAAGCTCTGTTAGACGAACAATCACCCCAAGCTCTTTAAAACCATTCAAGAACAAGACACTTTACGGCATCCTTTCAAACTTAGATAAGACGCCAGCCTGCTTCACATTCCACTCAATAAACTCAGTCCCTGCACACGCCATCAAACACCATCCCAAGAAATTTTCCCCCCCCAAGCAATTGACAATGTCTTTTTTGAATTTGGACCTTTTTTGTATTGAAGGCAGGGTCCAAACACTTCCAATATACTTCCTTCAGAATTTCTCTCATAGCAAAAAAACGCTGCACGCCTGCGTTCTCTTCACACCGCCTCTTTTTTTCACTATCCCTCCATCATGGATAAAAAGATGATAAAACACGATCCTCAAAAAATATTTTTTGAAAAAAGCTTAAAACATCGCTTAGCCCCTCTGATAAATAGTCATCGTCTTTTTTTTATTTTTATAAAACCATAGCAGCACATACCGTATCGGCTCTCTCCCCCCCTCAAAGTTGATAAAACAGCACTGAAATATTCCCTACAAGGAAAAAACTTCAAAGACGCAACGTCAGTTAAACAAACATTCTTGAATAAGAAATATTTCCCCTTCAAAGCTCCCCGAAACATTCCCCCCGAAACATAAAAATCAAGCGATTGCCAATGCATATCCTCCCCACACCTTAAAGCACGAAGTCTCTTAACCCACTTCGGACTGTAAACAATCCGAATTCTAGTAGACTTCACTTGGTTTCCCACATATGGGATTTTCTTAAACTTAAGGACATTGACCACACACATAAAAACATTGAACCTATCAAGGATAGCAACCTTATATTGCCAGTAAATAACAGTATGTTACGCCATAACAGGATAAAATTTGATACCATCACGACTTTCTATGCACGTTTTCATCTCCCAGTATAGTCACTTTCCTATTTTCCTTTAAATTGGAACAAATCTTTCTATTGGGTATAGACCACCAACACCCATTTTAAAATCTGTCATTTTAACGCTTTTACCAAGTTGAAAATCATCCAATGACTTGATATGAGGCGTTAATTTGTCAGAAGGTATATATGGGCAAACTGCTTGAAAAGTATTATCTTCAAATTGCAAACAATACCGACGACGAGCTAAATATTTAGCTGCTATAATTTTCTTTTTATTTTCTAATTTCCAAGCCCCTATTTTAGAGGGATGAATATCTAATTTTTTAGCATTTTCAGTTTTGAAACAATGGATACTATCAGTGTCACAATAGATAAAATTTTCAAGTCCAATTTTGTAAATAGACTCAATTAAAAACATACGAGCATAGCTTCCAGCAAATAAAGAAATTGGCAAATAACCACATTTTTGGAATATTGTTTCACCCCAAATAAATCTAAGAACATCATTTTCAAATTCGATATATCTTTTAATTCTATGAGGACGTTCAGCCATTTTTCCACATAATGAATTAAGAAACATTTTTCCTATTCTGCTGATTGTTTTATCTGAAGAATTTTTCAATTCAAAAAATTCATCAATATAATCAGTAAAAAGGTCATCTCTTGCTTGAAAGAGATAACCATCTAATAATTCCAAATTTTGGTAGTGATAAGATTGTTTAAACAATTCAAATTCTTGTAATGTTAACATGAATATTTTTTTATGTTCACATTCGTGTTCAGATAAAATTTGTAAATATTCAACACCCCCAGATGATGATTGTGTGTTATTATTTAAAATAGGTATTTTGTTTTCTCTTAATTCTGCTGAATTTATATAAAATCTTTGAAGACCTAGAGGGTGTAAGTCATTAGTTTCAATTTTACCTTTTTTATAAAGAGGTGCCCCTATAGGTAATTGTTTTAACATCATAGCAGGGCCCATACTATTGACATCATAAATTTCAATTTCTTTATTTATGAATTTACCCATATATCTATTAAAAAAACAAAAACCACCGTCATTTGCTTTTCTAAAAATATAATCATCACCTTCTTCTAAAGATGGGAATAAATATGTTTCTGCTTTAATTTTTGTAAATTTTTTAAACATTTTTTCTGACCATACAGCTTTAGCATCAGCTGCAAAAGTCATTTTATTTCTTCCCCATTGGAGTCTTTTTTTGAGAGCAATGGCTAATCCCTTGCTTTCATTCACACAGCAATCGATATCATTTTGATGAATAATAACATCATCAATGCACTCAAAGAGAGAAGATTCACTTTGTTTTAAATCGGTAAAAGCTGTTATTATGTCTTGCAAAGGAACTAAAAATAACTCTAATGAATCGAATAGATAAACTCTTTTTGATTTATTTGATTGAAATGCAAGTTCCGATCTAAGAACTCTAGCATTTTGCGAGATAAAATCATAAAATTTAGGTGTTATAAGATCATTTTGATTAAAATGACACCAAGATCGAATAATAGCATAATCATAGTTTAGGTTATAAGCATAAAATCTTGTACTGTTTTCTATTTTTTTCACAAATTCTAAAAAAAGTCTAACAGGATCACCATCGTTTATTGTAAAAACAGTGATATCTGTTAGATCTTCAACATTAACAATTGAAACCATATAGGGCTTAACAGGTTCTTTAATTGTCGCCTTGAAAGTAAAAGTATATAATTTTCTAAAGTTGATAAGTCTCATGTTTCCTCCCTTTTTAGATTTTATCACCTCTTTATTGTGTTTGCTTCATTCTAAAGACAAAAAATATTTATCTTTTACTATATTTCGCTCTTCACGAACACTCTCATAGCCTTCACCCCATGATTGGAGATACCTTTTTACACTTAGAAAATCATAGAAACGAAAAGCGTTCACAATTTGCCCTCAAAGTTGATAAAACAGCCCTAAAATACTCCCCACGAGGCAAAAACTTCAAAGAAGCAATATCAATTGAACAAACATCCTTGAATAAGAAATATTCCCTTCAAAGCTCCTCCAAGTATTCCCGCGAAACATAAAAATCAAGCATTGTCCCAAAAGAGCCAGTCAAGCCATTGCCAATAAACCGTTCTACGTCACTCAAACACCCACCCCCACTCATATTTTTGCTTTTTTACTTTGAATAAGCCATCCATCATACAGCCATTTCGAGCAACCACCGACAATATCATCAATCTCTCCTGAAATACTTTATGAAAAAGAAGAGAGCGAGGTTATTTTATCTCTAGCAGAAACTCTGAAATTGTTTTATATTAAGGAGGGTGTTCTGCGCTTCTCGACAGGAAATAACGTATTCCTGAGACCTTAATGATCTCCAAGGGAGCTGTCCCTGATCAAGCCCGTGGGCTTTTTCATATGGCGCCCACCTATTTGTATAGGTTCCCGGGATCAGCTTTTTCCATCGGCTGTTGTGGATCACCCTTTATTTGTATAACTTTTTTGCATAAAAATTTTTCCAGCTAAAATTGAGAGCGTCCTTTTACATAAGACCAATGACGATACTCTCTTTTCAAGAAATAAAAATGACGAGGGGCTTTATTTTATAAAACAGACAGCACTGACAAAATAATCCCCTCTGTGAATCTGCTTCATCCCTTCGCACGCAAGCAACGCAAGAGCGGCTTGTTGCACCAAGATACCCCCTATAAAGAGCACACACTTTTTTTCATGCTTTTTTCATGAGCACAGCTCTTGTCCATACAGAGATTTACAAAACGCCAACAATGGATAAAATGCCAGCATCTTATTAAAACAATTGACGAGACAATGACACAAAATCCCCTCTGTGAATCTGCTTCACCCCTTCGCACGCAAGCAGCGCAAAAGCGGTTTATCGCACCAAGATACCCCCTATAAAGAGCACACACTTTTTTTCATGCTTTTTTCATGAGCACAGCTCTTGTCCATACAGAGATTTACAAAACGCCAACAATGGATAAAAGGCCAGCATCTTATTAAAACAAATGACGAGACAATGACACAAAATCCCCTCTGTGAATCTGCTTCACCCCTTCGCACGCAAGCAGCGCAAAAGCGGTTTATCGCACCAAGATACCCCCTATAAAGAGCACACACTTTTTTTCATGCTTTTTTTCATGAGCACAGCTCTTGTCCTAACAGGGATTTACAAAACGCCAACAATGGATAAAATATCAGCATCTTATAAAACAATTGACGAGACAATTACACAACCGCCCCTCTGTGAATCTGCTTCATCCCTTCGCACGCAAGCAGCGCAAGAGCGGTTTATCGCACCAAGATGCCCCCTATAAAGAGCACACGCTTTTTTTGATGCTTTTTTTCATGAGCACAGCTCTTGTCCTAACAGAGATTTACAAAACGCCAACAATGGATAAAATATCAGCATCTTATAAAACAATTGACGAGACAATGACACAAAATCCCCTCTGTGAATCTGCTTCACCCCTTCGCACGCAAGCAGCGCAAGAGCGGCTTGTTGCACCAAGATACCCCCTATAAAGAGCACACACTTTTTTTCATGCTTTTTTCATGAGCACAGCTCTTGTCCATACAGAGATTTACAAAACGCCAACAATGGATAAAATATCAGCATCTTATAAAACAATTGACGAGACAATGACACAAAATCCCCTCTGTGAATCTGCTTCACCCCTTCGCACGCAAGCAGCGCAAGAGCGGCTTGTTGCACCAAGATACCCCCTATAAAGAGCACACACTTTTTTCATGCTTTTTTTCATGAGCACAGCTCTTGTCCTAACAGAGATTTACAAAACGCCAACAATGGATAAAATACCAGCATCTTATAAAACAATTGACGAGACAATGACAAATAATCCCCTCTGTGAATCTGCTTCATCTCTTCGCACACAGCAACGCAAAAGCGGTTTATCGCGTCGTGATGCTCTTTTAACAGAAGAGCGCGCACTCTTTTCGCAGCGTGCTTGTTGCCACTTTATTGAATACCTTGAAAAGAAGGGAACCGATTTTTCACGCCTCATTTTAGCAGGCTATTGGCCCATTAAATCGGAAATTGACCCGCGTCCTTTACTGGATGCTGTAGCATTACGCGGTGGACGTTTAGCCTTACCAGCAGTGCTTGATTCCACCACCATGATTTTCCGTGCATTTTCGCCCAGCACGATTTTAGAGCCCATGCGTTTTGGCACCTTTGGTCCCAGTGCCGACAATGAGGTTGTTGTCCCCAATAATATTATTGTTCCGCTTTCTGCGTTTGATCGTCACTGTCACCGTCTTGGCTATGGAGGAGGATACTATGACCGTGCGGTTGAAGCTCTTGAAAAACAAGGGCATCAAATGACATTATGGGGCATAGGGTTTTCATGTCAGGAGGTTTTCTCTATTCCCGCAGCAGAACATGATCTACAAGTACAAGGAATTTTTACAGAAAAAGGTTTCTTAAAATGTTAAAGTGTGATTAAAGCGCCTATGCGTTTTTTATTTTTAGGTGACATTGTTGGTAGCACAGGCTGTAAAGCTGTTTTTGAACACCTTCCTCAACTGATTGAGAAATGGCAGCTTGATTTTGTTGTGGTAAATGGTGAAAATGCCTCTGGTGGTTTTGGTCTTAAGCAAGAGACATATCAAGATCTTTTGATGACCGGTGTTGATGTTGTCACCACGGGCAATCATGCTTTTTCTCACAAAGAAGCATTGCAGTATGCCCATGAGAGTGATCGTTTTTTACGCCCTGCCAATTTTTCGAAAGAAACTCCCGGAAAAGGTGCTGGTGTTTTTACGGCAAAAAATGGCGCCCGTGTTCTTGTCGCCAATCTGTTGGGCAACGTTTTTATGCCGTGCAAAGTAGAAGATCCATTTGAAACAGCGGAAAATATTCTTCTTGCCTGTTCGTTGATGGAGCAAGCCGATACGA
This sequence comes from Bartonella sp. CL162QHHD, assembly GCF_042195435.1. NCBI lineage: Bacteria > Pseudomonadati > Pseudomonadota > Alphaproteobacteria > Hyphomicrobiales > Bartonellaceae > Bartonella > Bartonella sp. CL162QHHD. Next base: position 19,314 of record NZ_JBHIOG010000065.1, on the reverse strand, counting down.
TTATTTTTGACTTTCACGCAGAAACGACAAGCGAGAAGCAATGTTTAGGCCATTTTCTGGATGGTCGTGTGAGTGTTATCGTTGGCACACATACGCACATTCCCACGGCTGACGCGCAGATCTTAGAAGGTGGGAGCGCCTATTTAACAGATGCAGGCATGTGTGGAGATTATAACTCCTCTCTTGGAATGGATAAAGAAGAACCCTTACACCGTTTTCTTTATAAGACGAAGCAAGACCGTTTTGAACCGGCGTGTGGTCCCGCCACCCTTTGTGGTTTAGCGGTTGAGATTTCAGATCGCACCGGTTTAGCAGAAAAGGTCTCAGCGGTACGGATTGGTCCTCATTTAAAGCCTGAAGTTCCGGATTTTTGGTAGCTTCTTTTAAAGCCGCCCCTTTGATGATCGCTCTCCACTGTGCGCCCTTTGGATGATTGCTCTCCAAGATTTCCTTTTGAGAACTCTATTTGGCAAGATGATTTTTCAAGCCCTTCCCAAATCCTAAAAACACCCCGCCCTCCAATTTGCCTAATACAGCAACTTTTCTAGCACAAATAAGTCACTCTTTTTAAAAGGATAAAAGATAAAGGATAAAAATTTTCGTGATTTTTAAAATGATGAGAAGGAGGTTTTATTCGGACATTTCTGCGGGGGGGGGAGGAGAAAGGTTAACCCCCTTCTCTAGAAAAAGCTTTATATAATAATTTATTATTTAGCAAGAGCCTCTTTAATTTTTTTTTTGATTCTAACGAAAATTTAATCTTAAAATTGCTTTCTGCTTTTTAGGTTTGAGCTCTCTAAAACTTTTCAAAAGGATATGCTCTTCTTTACTTCCGATTCTTTCATCACAGTAATACAAAGCATTTTCTTTTGTTGAGAGATCAGCGTAAAAAAAGGCAATAGGAACATTGAGAATATCGGCAATTTCTTGTAAACGCCCCGCCCCCTATACGATTAGAGCCTTTTTCATATTTTTGGATTTGTTGAAAAGTCACACCTAACTGACTGCCTAATTGCTTTTGCGACATTCCGATCATTGTTCTTTTAAAGCGAATTTTTCTGCCTATCGAAATGTCGTTAAAGTGTGGATTTTTAGCTTTCACTTCAAGCTCCCCTACCGGTTGCGAGCGCCTCTTATGCGTATTCCGGGAGTCAAAAACACTGAGTTCAGTCAGCTTTTTTGCTTTTAGTGCTAGAGCGCACTTGGACATGGCAAAAACTCCCGGAATCTCGCGATACTTATAAAGCAGGCTAATGTTTCATCTTGGATTTTCAGGCTTTGGGTTCCACCATTCAACCACACTGTACGACGAGAACCCTGGTGCTTGTTCATAAAATAATTTCTGGAGACCAGCAATAAAATTTAAAACAGTGTTTTTATCTCATGAGACAATCAAACACAAAATTGCCTTCTGCTTTTTAGGTTTAAGCTCTCTAAAACTTTTCAAAAGGATATGCTCTTCTTTACTTGAAATCCTTTCATCACAAGGATACAAAGCATTTTCTTTTGTTGAGAGATCAGCGTAAAAAAAAGAAATAGGAACATTGAGAATATCGGCAATTTCTTGTAAACGCCCAGCTCCTATACGATTAGAGCCTTTTTCATATTTTTGGATTTGTTGAAAAGTCACACCTAACTGACTGCCTAATTGCTTTTGCGACATTCCGATCATTGTTCTTTTAAAGCGAATTTTTCTGCCTATCGAAATGTCGTTAAAGTGTGGATTTTTAGCTTTCACTTCAAGCTCCCCTGCCGGTTGCGAGCGCCCTCGCATTGGTATTCCGGGAGTTGAAAGAGCTGAAACTTGACTCAGCCTTTTGCTTTTAGTGCTAGAGAGCACCTGGACATAACAAAAGCTCCCGGAAATCCGGGATATCCATAAAGCTGGATAAATACGTGTCTCAAGTTTAGGGTCTTTCATTCCCTGTTGATCGCTGCGTAGACGACCAAAACATTCTCTTACCAATAAAGTAATTTCATGAAATTAGCAATAAAATTTAAAAACAGTCTTTATTTGTTTGTTTTATGAGCCCCACCCGCCTCTCAAACTTTTATGCCCGCTCGTAAAAGCTCCAAAACCATGAGATAAGCCCCGCGTTTATTGAGAAAATGAACAAAGCTTGCTTCTTGAGATCAAACCCCTTAAAGGCAGACCGAATACCTTCGAAGAGAATTACACTGTGATGCGTTGGATTTTTGCGCCACAACGGACTAATTTTTCCTCCAACCTCTCAAATCCACGATCAAGATGATAGACACGATTGACGATTGTTTCCCCCTTTGCCGCCAACGCTGCAATCACAAGAGAAACAGAAGCACGCAAATCCGTCGCCATAACGGGAGCCCCTTGCAAATTCTCTGTTCCATAGACGGTTGCCGTCTGCCCATCAAGCTTTATCTGTGCTCCTAAGCGATTGAGTTCTTGAACATGCATAAAACGATTTTCGAAAACCGTCTCTGTAATATGCGCGGTTCCTTCAGCCCGTGTCATGAGCGCCATGAATTGGGCTTGGAGATCGGTTGGAAAAGCAGGATAAGGTCCTGTTTTAATATCAACGGGCATAATTTTGGTGTTCTTTGGATTTCGCTTAACATGAATTCCTTGAGGTTCTATTTGAATCTCGAGTCCTGTTTTTTGGAGCACCTTAAGCACTTTTGTGAGATGATTAGGATTTGCATTTTTAAGAAAGACATCTCCTCCTGTCATAGCAACAGCCATTGCATATGTCCCCGCTTCGATTCGATCAGCAATAACGCGTATTTTTGTCCCTTTAAGTTTTTTCACCCCTTCAATTGTAAGCGTTGTTGTTCCTTCACCGGTTATTTGAGCCCCCATAGCATTCAGGGTTCGAATAAGGTTTGTCACTTCTGGCTCACAAGCCGCATTCTCAAGAACGGTTGTTCCCTTTGCCGTTGTCGCCGCCATCAGCAGCACATGGGTTCCCCCAACAGTGACTTTAGGGAAACGATAGTGAGCACCTTTTAAGCCCCTTGGCGCTTTTGCATGAACATATCCATTTTCGATCGAAATCTGTGCGCCTAAAGTTTTGAGTCCTTCAAGGATAAAATCGACAGGTCTTGTTCCAATAGCACATCCTCCAGGAAGCGAAACATAAGCCTCTGCGCATCGTGCAAGCAGAGGTCCGATAACCCAAAAGCTTGCACGCATTTTTTTCACCAGTTCGTATGGCGCCCGTGTTGTGGCTATTTTTTGCGCCGTAAAATGAATTGTTCTTGAATTCACACATTCATCGTTAAACTCTTGTCCATCAACGGCATATCCCACACCATGATTATTGAGAATACGAATAAGCAATTCGACATCGGCCAGATGAGGAATATTTTCTAAAGTAAGCGTTTCTTCTGTCAAAAGCGCCGCAATCATAAGAGGCAAGGCAGCATTTTTTGCTCCTGATATAGGAATTGTTCCTTTAAGTTTTTCTCCCCCAACAATTTGAATAGAATCCATAGTGTTTTCCCTCTTTTCCTTTGTGCCTGCCCTTCCAAAGGATTGTCCCCCTTCGGGAAGTTATGCTTTATTAATCGTTTTAGAACGCATTCTAAATATGAGAACAAATTATTGAGAAGTTTGGTTGCAAAGCTTCACTAAAAAACAGCTTTTTGCATTTTAGAGCTCTGTTTGTGCTCTTTTTCGGCATTGTTCTTTTCGACGTTTCAGGTTTTGACGCAATTGTTGCGCCAATCTTTCTTGACGTCGTTTTGCTTTTTCATCTTGATGATTCATTTCATTTTGTTTTTGTTTTTGATACATTTGTGTCATTGCGCAACCTTTTAAACAGTGTTGAGCTTCTATCCAAGCAACTCATAACCTTAAATATTTAAGCATATAAGAAACATATGTCATGACATAAGATACGTTTTCTTGCAAGAATATACAAATGTTCTCTTGCCTATTTTCTGACAATATGGCACAAGACAGCGCAAAGATTGAAAAGGGCTGCGGTAGCTCAGTGGTAGAGCACTCCCTTGGTAAGGGAGAGGTCGAGAGTTCAATCCTCTCTCGCAGCACCATTTTATTCTTCTTTTGCCTCTCTCTTCTTGCCCCTATAAGCCTTCTCTATAAGCCTCAATTTTTTCCCCCAGCCTCCATTGGCTTCATCACATCCTCCATCCTTTAAACCATGCGCTTCAATGGCGTCAAAATCAATGGCTTCAATGACACGCTTAATCTCCAAAATGCTTTATGAGCGGCTTTTGAAATTGACACACCCCAAAGAATAGCCCCCCTCCCATTGGCTTCCCCCTTTTTTCCCTAAACCACCGGTTGTCCCCAACACGTCCCCCACAGTTCCTCATGCATAGGCTCTTCATGCCCCCCTTCCCATATCGGCTAAAAAAACGCCCCTCAAACGACTCTTTCCCAAAAAACAAAAGCATAACGCGCACCATTGTCACCGCAATGAAAAAGCACTCAAGTCCTTTCATTGCGGCGCTCTCCCCCAGCACGCACCACAAAAGCACCCCAAATCCCCCCGTTTTTGTCCCAATACGTCTAAACAAGCTTTAACGACCTCCCCGCCAAACACCTCCTTCCATTTCCCAACATGCTTTCCGTATCATTCCAAGCTCCCTACTTGCGTGCCGCAAAAACACAAAAACCGGCTCTTTTCCCCCTTGAACGTGCCTTTTTATAGGTTGGAACCTGTCTGTACTGCTGCTTCTCTTCCCCCTAAACCTTCATTTTTATTTTCCAACATGCTTTCCGTGTCACTCCAAGTCACAGGATAACGACCTTGCCCCTCCATTGCCTTATCATCCCCCAATGAACCAGCCGGCAACTTCCCCCTCCCACACACACAAGCGCCCGCAATTTCTCATATATAGGCTCTTTTCTTCATGCCCCCCCTTTCCCATATCGGCTAAGAAAATCCTCGCAAAGCCCCCCTAAGCTTCCCTCCAAGAACGAAAGCATAACGCACACCATTGTCACCGCAATGAAAAAGCACTTGGGCCCTTTCATTGCGGCGCTCTCCCCCAGCACGCACCACAAAAGCTCCCAAAATCCCCCCGTTTTTGTCCCAATACGTCTAAACAAGCTTTAACGACCTCCCCCGTCAAACACCTTCTTCCATTTTCCAGCATGCTTTACGTATCATTCCAAGCTCCCTACTTGCGTGCCGCAAAAACACAAAAACCGGCTCTTTTCTCCCTCTGCTCTTTCCTTTTTATAGAACTTTGCCTCTCCTCAACGCTGCACACGATCCCTTTCTTGCCCGCCTCATTCTTGTTTTGCCCTCCAGCAGACGCTTTGTCTTCATTCCAAGCACCCTTTCTTCCCCCTCCTTCAAAGCAATTTCTGTCCTTAGATGAAAACCTGTCCCAACACTCTTAATTTGCTGTACCATCTTCTCCAAAGCCTCATTAAAACGGCTAATTTCATTTTCAAGCTTGCAAATATACGCTTCATCACGATAAGCCCGTTTAATCAAAGGAGGCATATCCGGCCAATAGAGCATTAAATCCACCCATTCGCGTTGAGAAATCCATAATCCCCCTTGACATTGTGCTTTATGTTCTGCTGGAAAATTCTTTTGCATGAAATGAGGGATCAAAATTTCAGGTTTTTTTGTTTTAATTTCTAATAAGCCATTTTTTCCCACAAAAGCATCGGGGGAAAATCCTTGTCCGCGATCATCAGCCAAAACAAAGCCAATACATTCAGGTTCTGTATGTGTAAGTTCCCCATAAAGTTGTCGTGCGATTGGTTCTAATTCTGTTCCACGTCGCTGAGAAAGCGTTGTTCCTTCCTCAACGGTTTTTCCTGTAATTCTTTCTCCCGCCAATTTCATCATCACACTCTGATAGCGTGAAGTTTTTTGCCCCTGTTTTTTTTGTGCCATAACCATCTCAAACAAAGAAGCTGTAATCAAACCATTACGCACTTTCTGCCATTCTTCTGTTCCTTGAATACAATCGATAATAATTGGCATGACCTTTCTCCCCTTCATCTTTAAAGTGTTTTTTGCAATATATCCTCTTTGAAACATTCATATTTTTAAAGCCTGTGTCCCTCACACGGACTAAAGGCGACAACATCCTTCAATGCATCCTTCAATATTGTGCCGCTGAAAACACAAAAACTGCTGCCCCCCTCAACATCCCCCCTCCGCAATTTCTCATATATAGGCTCTTTTCTTCATGCCCCCCTTTCCCATGTCGGTTAAGAAAACCCCCGCAAAGCTCCTCCTCCCAAGCTCTCCCCCCAAGTCGGGCCCCCCCCAAGAACGAAAGCATAATGCACACCATTGTCACCGCAATGAAAAAGCACTCAAGTCCTTTCATTGCGGCGCTCCCCCAGCACGCACCACAAAAGCTCCCAAAATCCCCCCGTTTGTCCCAATACGTCTAAACAAGCTTTAACGACCTCCCCCGTCAAACACCTTCTTCCATTTTCCAGCATGCTTTACGTATCATTCCAAGCTCCCTACTTGCGTGCCGCAAAAACATAAAAACCGGCTCTTTTCCCCCTTGAACGTGCCTTTTTATAGGTTGTAACCTGTTTGTACTGCTGCTTCTCTTCCCCCTAAGCCTTCATTTTTATTTTCCAGCATGCTTTCCGTGTCACTCCAAGTCACTGAATGACGACCTGCCCCACCATTACCTTATCCCCTCAATGAACCAGCCAGCAACTTCCCCGCCCCACACACAAGCGCCCGCAATTTCTCATATATAGGCTCTTTTCTTCATGCCCCCCTTTCCCATGTCGGCTAAAAAAACCCCCGCAAAGCTCCCCCCTAAGCTCCCCTAAGCTTCCCCTAAGTCCCCCCCTAAGCTTCCCCTAAGTCCCCCCCTAAGCTTCCCCTAAGCTTCCCCTAAGTCCCCCCCTAAGCTTCCCCTAAGCTTCCCCTAAGTCCCCCCCTAAGCTTCCCCTAAGCTTCCCTTCCAAGAACGAAAGCATAACGCACACCATTGTCACCGCAATGAAAAAGCACTTGGGGCCCTTTCATTGCGGCGCTCCCCCAGCACGCACCACAAAAAACTCCCAGCCCCCCGTTTGTCCCAATACGTCTAAACAAGCTTTAACGACCTGCCCCACCATTGCCTTATCCCCCCAATGAACCAGCCAGCAACTTCCCCCCCCCACACACAAGCGCCCGCAATTTCTCATATATAGGCTCTTTTTTTCATGCCCCCCTTTCCCATGTCGGCTAAAAAAACCCCCGCAAAGCTCCCCCCTAAGCTTCCCTAAGCTCCCCAAAGCCCCCTAAGCTTCCCCTAAGCTTCCCCTAAGCTTCCCCTAAGCTTCCCTTCCAAGAACGAAAGCATAACGCACACCATTATCACCGCAATGAAAAAGCACTTGGACCCTTTCATTGCGGCTTCCTTTTTCAACCCTGCTATTGCACGACGGAAAAATCATGGCGGCAATATTCTTCCTCCAATTTTTTTGCCATAGACTGAGCCACCTCTTGCGATATAAAAAGTATAGCGTTGTGTTTTTGTGGTTCGAGTCTGATTAAATTTCGCATATTTCCAGCATAATAAAGTGGAATCCCTTGATAAGAAGTCTTGAGATAACTTGGCATGTTTACCACCAATAATCTGTCAAGACATCACATGGGCGTAAACGATGCTGTTTTTCATAAGAGCCATAGAGATTATCTTCATAATCGCAAGCCGCTCTTTCATTTAAACAAGCATGATAAGCTTCACTATTCAAAATGAAGGGCTGCAATTGTGTATTTTCTTCATTCATTTCATGATTTTCGACATAAAAATCAGCGATTTGTTCCGTAACATCTTCAGCATGAGAAGTTGTCAGATCGAGTCGTAAAACTCTATAAACAGTTTCACATTCTTCAATCAGTTCGAGCACTTCTTCGATTTCGTCGATTGGTCCTTCATAAGTACAAGGATTTTCCTCTTCGCATAAAACGATAATGATTTCATCCTCTTTAACGAATGAAATATTTTTCATGATTTCCCCCTTTAGATAGTTGATAAAGCATAGCCTTGTCTTGACAAGACTAAATATAGCGTTAGTCTTATCTCCTCTATAGGAGAGATGTCAACCATTTTATCCTTCATAAAAGATATATTTTAAATATCTACGGGGTTCAAATGACATATGTAAATAAAAATCTATTATTCTTTGTTCCTCTCATGCCCCTTTGTTGTTCTCTATTTGTTCTTACAAAATTGCAATTATAAACACACAGGAGAGATAAAATGAGTGACATAATATTAATAAAATACTGGAGTCGCCTTGATTCAAAAGCACAGAAGGAAGTTATTTTGAAGCTTCGTCAATTGGCCGCCGCAAAAGAGTCAAAATCGCCTGTCTCTCTTGCGGAGAGAGTTTCGAAATAAGCTCTATAAATTCTTTATCTTCAGGGCTAGCCCCTTTACCATAAAGAATATAATTCATACTGATATTAATTTCGTGACAAATTCGCGAGAGAGATTCGATTGTTGGTTCTTTTCCTTCAGAAAGAATAGAATGAAGGTACCCCGCGCCTTTACCGGCAGCGAGGGAGATAGATCTTTTTGACCGCCCACTTTTTTCCAAAGCGATTCTTAATCTTTGACGCCAACCATCGATATTCATAATTTCACCATATAGCGCGTCTTTTTAAAAAAACACGTCCTTTTTATAAAACGAGCTTGCATTATCCTCTAAAAAGGATAAAATTAAGGAAACAAATTTTACTTTTTCGGGGGAAATTTTTTTATTTTTGGATCATAAAAACACTTTAACCACCCTACAGGATATAAAAGACCACTCTCCAAAGCTTCTGCCCAAAAGCAAGTACGTTGAGAATGTGTGGTATTCTTTATTTTTTCCATCACCGCAATCTTAAATCGTAAGTTTGCATGCTCTTCAAGCACAGCCAATCATTTATAAGCGTCGTAAAGAAGCCTCTAGTCATCATCGAACAGAGCCAAAAGCAACACAAGTTAAATCCTTATTTGAGCTTTTATCATCAATAAAAATGTATAAAAAAGAAGAAAGTAGATTGCAGTATGAAACACGCTAATCAACAAGAAACTCCTCATTATGAATCGTCTAGGCTTCCATATGTTTGTTGGTATCAAAATGACTTTCTAGGAGGTGTACGTGGGATGCGCGCACACGAAATTGGAATCTATACGATTCTTCTCAATGAAATGTATGCCCGTGGACGACCTTTAGAAATATCGAAAGAACGTTTAGCGCGTCTTTGTGGTTGTGACAAGCGAACTTTTGTTAATGTTTTAGAAATGCTCATCCAAGAGGGTAAGATTTTAAATTTAGCCAATGGATTATGGAACAAGCGTTGCGAAAATATTTTTCAAGAGCGTGAAAAATTGCTTGAACAAAAATCCTTTGCGGGTCGTTCTTCGGCAAAAAAACGCAAAAAAATCAATGCAGAGATGCAACAACTGCTTAACGAAAGTCCAAAAGATGCTGCACAAAGCTCAGAAGCTCAAAAGGCAGAAGAAAAGGAAACACCTTACGGTGTTTTAGAAAAGAAAATTTTGTTTGATGAGACAGAACCTTGTTTTTCCTTCGAAGAGAACTTTGAACAAAGCGATCATCCATCCTCCTCATCGGCTCTTGATTCACCTCTCTCTTCCCCTCCACAAGAAGAAGCGGAGCAAAAAAACGCCCCCTCTTTAAACGCTCCCCAAGCCGAGTTTACCTCCGCCCCTATCGCGCAAATTGTCACGGGGGAAAAAACAAAATCCGCCACCACTCTTCCCCCCAGCAATCTTTCTGCCTCCATCCCGCTTTGCACCAACAAAAAAACCACTTCCTCAGTTGCCAAAGGGCACCGTCTTCCTGAGCATTGGCAAGCAGACATCAAGGCGGCAGTTTCAGAAGGTTTGAGTGAAAGCCAAGCCCATTGGCAAGAAAAGAAGTTTCGCGACTATTGGCAAGCCAAGAGCGGCAAAGAAGCTCTCAAAGTAGACTGGCAAGCCACATGGCGCAACTGGTTTCGCCGTGAGATCGAACGGCAAGAACAGCAAAAACAGGGAAGCTCCTCATCTTTCATCTCTGAGAACAACGACACCCTTTACCGCAGTTTGATCAACTATAATGACAATTTTTGACATCACAAAAACAACGTATTTTTCAAGCACGCGCGGGGATAAAAATGTTTCAAAACCACAACAGCATCGGACAAAATAACACAGAACAAAACAAAGGGCGGCAAAACAACACTTGGATAGGCGATTCACACAGCAAAACGCGTCAACATCGACCATTTTGCTCTCATCACAAAAGCCGTTTTCCCCACACAAGGACATCCACAGGCACCCCAACACAAGACACTCCAGCATGCACCACACCCTCACAGGCATCCGCCCCGCCCTTCTTGCATCCTTCCTCCTTTCCGCCTTCCTCCTTTCCTCAAGGCGCCACTTCCCATGCTCTTGGCAAACAAACACCAACACAGCCATTTCAGAAAAACTCAATGAAAAGCAAACTCTTTGGCAACAAACCCACCCCCTCCACACAGACACCCCAACACATGCCACCCCAACAGGACTCCAACATGCACCACACCCTCAAAACAGGCATATCCACCCCGCCCTTCTTGCATCCTTCCTTCTTTCCGCCTTCCTCCTTTTCTCAAGGCGCCACTTCCCATGCTCTTGGCAAACAAACACCAACACAGCCATTTCAGAAAAACTCAATGAAAAGCAAACTCTTTGGCAACAAACCCACCCCCTCCACACATACACCCCAACAGGACCCAAGCATGCACCACACCCTCAAAACAGGCATACCCACCCCGCCCTTCTTGCATCCCCTTCCTTCTTTCCGCCTTCCTCCTTTTCTCAAGGCGCCACTTCCCATGCTCTTGGCAAACAAACACCAACACAGCCATTTCAGAAAAACTCAATGAAAAGCAAACTCTTTGGCAACAAACCCACCCCCTCCACACAGACACCCCAACACATGCCACCCCAACAGGACTCCAACATGCACCACACCCTCAAAACAGGCATATCCACCCCGCCCTTCTTGCATCCTTCCTTCTTTCCGCCTTCCTCCTTTTCTCAAGGCGCCACTTCCCATGCTCTTGGCAAACAAACACCAACAGAGCCATTTCAGAAAAACTCAATGAAAAGCAAACTCTTTGGCAACAAACCCACCCCCTCCACACATACACCCCAACAGGACCCAAGCATGCACCACACCCTCAAAACAGGCATACCCACCCCGCCCTTCTTGCATCCCCTTCCTTCTTTCCGCCTTCCTCCTTTTCTCAAGGCGCCACTTCCCATGCTCTTGGCAAACAAACGCCAACACAGCCATTTCAGAAAAACTCAATGAAAAGCAAACTCTTTGGCAACAAACCCACCCCTTCCACACAAGGACACCCCCCTCCACACAGGCACCCCAACACATGCCCCAACAGGGACACTCTAACATGCACCACCCCAACACATGCCCCAACAGGACACTCCAGCATGCACCACACCCTCACAGGCATCCGCCCCACCCTTCTTGCATCCTTCCTTCTTTCACCCCCTTCCTCCTTTCCGCGTTCCTCCTTTTTCTCAAGGCACCACTTCCCATGCTCTTGGCAAGAAGACATCAACACAGCCATTTCAAAAAGGTTTGAGTGAGAGTCAAGCCCTTTGGCAAGCCAAGAGGTTTCGCGACTATTGGCAAGAAAAGAGCGGCAAAGAAGCTCTCAAAGTAAACTGGCAAGCCCCATAGCACCACGGGACTTTACGATCAGATCAAATGGTGAGAACAGCAAAAACAGAATTCTCACCTCCCACATCTTGAGAAAAACGACAATAATATCACGAATGACCATGAGCACAATTTTTGAAATCAAACAAAAACTTATCTCACAAGCCGATAAAATAGTAGAAATGCTTCTTCCCCAAGGGCACAAACGAGGCAACAATTGGATTGTAGGCAACACACGTGGTGAAGCTGGTCAAAGTTTATCGATTTGCTTAAGTGGTAGTAAAGCAGGACTTTGGTATGATTTTGCAGAAAGCACAGGAGGAGATCTTTTAGACCTTTGGTGTGAAGTCAAAGGCATTAGCCTCTCTCAAGCCTTAGAAGAAGCACGCGCGACTCTCAATCTGACACGCCCCAAACCCTTTATGGCGCCTCATCGTTCCTATCGCCGTCCACCGGTTCCTAAAGGGCAGAGCCCGCAGAATCTTGTAAAAACCTATCTCCATGAAGAACGCCGCATTCCTCTAGAGATTATAAAGCGTTACCGCATAGGAGAAAATGGCGAAAAAATCATTTTCCCCTTTTATAAACCCGACGGCACCCTTGCTTTAGTCAAAGAACGGCTTGCGCAAACGGGAGCAAAAACCAAACCAACAGCCTCCCAATGTGAACCGATTTTATTTGGTTGGCAAGCCCTTTACCCCACAAACCACCCCTCCACGCACACATCCCAGCAGGCAACCCAGCACACATCCCAGCAGGCATTCCAAAACACCGCCCAGCAGGTACCCTCAACCAACCCCACCTCCACACAGGCACCCCAAAACACCGCCTCAACCAACCTCACCTCTACACAGGCATCCCCGCACACATTCCAACAGGTACCCTCAATCAACCCCACCTCCACGCAGGCGCCCCAAAACACCGCCACAACCAACCCCACCTCCACACAGGCACCCCCGCACACATCCCAGCAGGCGACCCAGCACACACCTCAGCAAGCATTCCAACACACACCTCAGCAGGTACCCTCAACCAACCTCACCTCCACACAGGCGCCCCAAAACACCGCCCAGCAGGCACCCACGCACGCGCCCCAACAGGCGCCATTCCCCAATTTTTCTTCAACAAACCGTACCATTGTTATCACTGAAGGAGAAATTGATGCGCTATCCTTAGCCGCCTATGGATATCCGGCGGTTTCTGTTCCCTTTGGAGGAGGCAGTGGAGGAAAACACAACTGGATTGAAAATGAATTTGATCATTTAGAATCTTTTGAAACGATTTTTTTAGCCACCGATATGGATCCGCCCGGAGAAGAAGCAGCCCGTGAGATTGCCAGCAGGCTTGGACGCCACCGTTGCTACCGTGTCCGTTTACCCCTTAAAGATGCCAATGACTGTTTAACCGCAGGGATCGATAAAGCCACCATAAAAGCTGCCTTTTCCTCAGCACAAAGCTTTGCCCCAGAAGGTTTACGGCGCGCCTCAGACTATAAAGATCAAGTGATTGGGCTTTTTTGGCCAGAGCCTGAAAAACATCTTGGTTATACGGTTCCCTATCCTAAACTGAAGGACAAATTGCATTTCCGCCCAGCAGAATTAACGCTCTGGAGTGGTGCGAGTGGTACAGGTAAAAGCCAATTATTATCAGATTGTATTCCCCATTGGATTGCACAAAAGAGTCGCCTTTGCTTAGCGTCTCTAGAAATGAAAGGAGAACAATCACTTCGCCGTTTAACCAAACAAACGGGCGGCTTAGAACAGCCTACAAAAGAAACGATTGAACGGATTCTTCATTTTTTAGACGAAGGGCTTATTCTTTATGAGCATGTTGGCAAATCGAGCGTAGATACCTTGCTTGAAGTCTTTGACTATTGCCGTGCGCGCTATGGCTGCGATCAATTTATCATCGACAGTTTGATGCGGCTTGGCATTGCCTCAGATGATTATGCAAGACAAGAACAAGCGGTTTATAAAATGGTTGATTGGGCTGTTTTAAACAATGTGCATATTCACCTTGTCGCCCATGCCCGCAAAGGCGGTCTGGATAAAGATATCCCCAGCACAGAAGACATTAAAGGCGCCTCAGAAATTGGTGCCAATGCCTTTAACATCATCACCATTTGGCGCAATCGGTCGTTGGAAGATAAAATCTTTGCCGCCTCTCTAGCACAAGAAAAAGCAGATTTAGCAAAACGCCCAGGCGTTATTATGAATATTGCCAAACAACGTTCTGGTGATTTTGAAGGCAAAATAGGGCTTTGGTTTGATCCCCAAACCTACCGCTATCGCTGTTCTTTTGAACAATCATTCCCTCGACGTTATCTGTAATACCCCATAAACCCCACTCTCTTAAAAAACGCCACCGCCTTCACACGCGCACGCCTTGCTCCCACAGAAACAACAGGAAGGATCAATCCACAAATAATGAAAAACACCCAATCCTTCGCAAACCAAAGCCAGCTCAACCCCATATACTCTGCTCCCAAAGGCAAACAAAAAAAGATCGCTCCAGCAATGGCGCAAAACACCAACCCCTTCAATAACCACAAACAACGCGTCACCACTCCATTTTGCCGCCCTCTCATATGCAAAATCAAGAACCACTCCAACAGTACAGCAAACACGATCCCCATCAAGGACAGGAGTCCCCACGGTATGTCCATACTCTCCATCCCCAAAAGAGCTAAAAAAAGGACGACTCCTAAAATGCCGTAAAACAGCACTTCCTTCAAAAAGAGGGAAACACCAAAAATACAATAAAACGCCGCCCGCCACCACGGAATATCGAAGCGCTTGGAAAGCCTATAAGTACCAATAACGACAACAATAAAAAGGTAGGAAAACACCAACAACAGCAAAAAAACACCAGCTACCTCAAAAACCAAGCCCATAGAACACGCGCACACCTTGCTCCCTCACAAACAAAAGGAAGGGTAAATCCAAAAATGAATAAAAACACCCAATCCTTCGAGAACCAAAGCCAGCTCAACCCTAGATTCTCTGCTCCCAGACGGGTAAAACAAAGGAGAGTACCCAAAATGCAGGAAAACAGCACAAAATTCAAAGCACGCAACGACCTCTGTAATACCGTATCACCTTGCTCGCGTATAAAGAACCCCAAGAGCACTTTCAACAATACAGACAAGAGCAAAACCTTTAAGAATACCGCCCTTATGCTATCCATATCTCTGACACCCACAGCAGCAAACCACAGGATAAAGCCCATCATGCAACAAAACATAACCGCCTTTAAGAACACTTGCCAAGCAACAGGCATGCTCTTGACGCCCAGATGCACCAAACCAAGGACAGTTGCAAAAATGCAAGAAAACACCGCCCCCTTCAAGAGCAGCTCCCCGTCAACAGCGCGCCTGCCCACGCCCACATAAATAAAACCAAGGTAGGTGGCAACAACGCCATAAAGCACCACCCATCTCCAAAACATCCACCCTGTAACAGAGCGACGCTTTGCTCCCTTATAAATAAAAATCAAGGCCAGAGCAAAAAAGCAGAAAACCCCCAACAACTGCAAAAACATCACATCGTTCGACATCAAATACCCCTCACAGAAAGAACATCAAAGACCACGCCCGTGGGGAAGAGAAATGCTCATTTTTTTAAGCCCCCCAACAGTACACGCACACACCGTACCCCCTCCAAAGCAAAAAAAGGAACAAGTCCAATAGTGCCCAGAAACACCCCATTGTTAAAGATCAAAAACCAGTGAACCCCCATATGCTTAGCGCCGTTATACGCCAATCCAACAACAGCTCCAACAACGCAGCAAAACACCAGAAACCTCAAAAAAGACACCCCACGTGATATCCCCTTACCCCGCACCCTCATAAGCAAAACCAAGGACAGGTCCAGCAATGCAACAAACACCGCTCCTATCACTAAAAATTCCCACGATATATCAAAACGCTTCACTCCCTTATAAGCAAAGCCAAGAACCACTACAGCAATGGCGCAAAACACCACAGCCTTGAAAAACACGCCCCACGATACAGTCTTACGGTCTGCTCCCACAACAATAAAACAAAGGGTCGCTCCAGCAATGCAAGAAATCTCCACCCCCTGCCAAAACACCTCCCACGTCATAACCGGTCGCCCCGCATCCTCATAAGCAAAACCAAGGACCAAGCCAATAACGCAGAAAAACGCCAGCCCCTTCAAAAACATGTCCCGCGCAACCACCATACGCCCCGCTCCTTTATTAAGTAAAAATCAGAGACCATGCCAAAAATGCAGCAAAAGATCAATCCTTTGCAAAGAATGAAAGCCTAAACCCAAAACGCTTTGCCCCTAGACAAATAAGCCCAAGGATAAGACCAAAGACAACGCCAAAAAGAATGTAAAAGACCTAACTGTTTGAAAACCACACCTGAGCCAAACCAAAATGCTCAGCTTGCGCATAAACAAACTTAGAGGTCACGCCAACAAAGAATGCAAGCACCCCACTCTTAAAAAAGTCCTTCCTTGTAACCCCGAAAAACCTCATTGCCGCATAAATAGAAACAAAGACAAGAGCAACAAAGCAGAAAAATACCAACCACGGCAAAAAAACCAAATCGTTCGACATCAATATCCCCCACAGCAGTAAAATTAAAGGTAACGCCCATCATGCAAAAAAATGCCAATCCTTTCAAGAAGCAAATCCACGCGAGACAATACACTTTTCTCCCATACAGCCTCCCCTATAAACCCCTCTCCTATAAAACAATGACAACACCCACAGAAAGCGACCCCTCACCCTTTTTTTGAAACTTCCCCTCACGCAAAAAGCAGACATAAAAACGTATCCCTCAACAAGCATACAACAGCACAATCCCGTTTCTTTGCATAAACATAAAGAAGCAAACGATAATTTTTAAGGAGATGCTATGACCCATAAGCAGAAAAAAAATATGCAAACCTGCCCGCTTGATCATCAAAATCAAGAAAAGCACATTGGTCATTTAAAGACGCAAGAAATCCCTGTTGAAACGCGTAATCCTTATTTTAAACCCAATCATCGAGAAAGTTCCAGCAACCCGCGCACCATCAATGCCATTGCCAATGCACAAAGCCATCCCATTGCACTTTTATATGCAAAAGGACATCTCAGCAAAGCCCAATATAAAGCGGCAGAACGTTTTTATTTTTACTGGCGTCAAAGCCAAGCCGATCTCCACATGAGCCTTGACTACACCCGTGAAAAGGTTTCCTGTAGCCAAGGGTACATACACCCCATTGAACGTCAAATAGAAGCCTCCAATCATTTAAGAACAATCAAAGTTCAACTGGGTATTCTTGGCTATTCACTGCTTGAACGCGTTATCGGCCATGGACAAGCGATAAAAGAATTAAGTTCTTCAAAACGCAAACAAAACTCCCTTGCCGATCATTTACGAGATTGTTTAGACTTGCTCGCATTTCATTGGGGATATGCAAACCATAAACATTTTGAATAATCCCCCTCCTCGCCATTTTAAGCGGCCTCCCATGTTGCCCCCGCCCCCTCTAAAGAAACCTCCCCCACACGGGGTCAAGCATTGAGCAGCTCTCGCCCCCATTTTCATTACCTTGCCCCCCACACCCAAAAGGACAATACTTCACCCCCCACACATACTGAAGATACACCCCACACTCTTAAAAACAAAAAGCCTTCCCCATATCAGTCCTATAATCATGAGGGGCTCTTAATTCGTTTTTGATTGAAGAATATTATCAAGATGCTTGCATGCATCATAATATTTTTAAATATAGTTTAATTAATATCGAGTCTTAAAACAAATATTCAATTGAAAAAAGTATTAAGTTTTAATGCAAAATGACAAAATTTTTTGTAAAAAGTATTTTTTATATTGCTATTTTTTCAATTCTCTGCTAATTATAATGTGGTAGGTTCTTTAAGTATGATTTTTTGTATTTAGTACGGCCTTTTGAATTTATTCTTTTTTGACACGTCCTGCGAGTCAATGTTAAAATTCTCCTGCTCTTTGGTCCTCTAATTGCGACGGAGGACTTTTTTTTATAACTGTACTTTTTTATGACTGTATTGTCTTAAATCACTTCCTTATGAGCTTTGTTATATTCCTCCATAAGGTCTACCCGCAAAATAGATCATTCTTTTGTCAAATTGACTTGCGTTTCATTCTCAAAGAACAAAGATTCTTAACTCAATCTGATTTACAAACAGCTTGGATACACTTCTCTCTTGGTTTCCATTTCCTCTTGGTTTCCATTCACTCTTGGCTTCCATTCAGGGATTTTCAGCTAAACTCAAGGCGCAACAGGAGCTTGCTCTGTCTTAAAGATTCACCACGCCCTTAAAAAAACACTTAAAACATATCCAAAGAAGCCTGCTTCATATCACCAAACTTCAAATGACAGTGTTTTACGACATAACAGAATGACTTAACTACTGGATAACTTTCTTTATCACATAGTCCACCAACAGGTTGATGTATCACGATAATACTTTGATTTATAATAATAATTTCCAGTTATCCATATAAAATTAAGAGACCCGGATATCATAGGGATTCTCTCATTTTAAATTTATTTCATGTTGCATCAATCAACACCTTGTCTTTTCCACATTACAAACATGAGAGACATATGAAATAAAACACTAGCAAGATAAAGAATCAAAATGCCTCTTATGAACACGCTCAAGAGCCAAAGGCTGTCATCACATGAGGCGCGAATAGTATGATAGTGCAGGCTTTCCCCTTATGAGATTTTAAAGAAGGGCTTATCCACTTCGCAAGAGATTTCTCCATTATCCCATTCATCAACATCCCCATTCATCAACATCCCCATTCATCAACATCCCCATTCATCAACATCCCCATTCATCAACATCATTGTGATGATAAGACAACATAATGTTTTTTAAACAAGTACGTAAATGTGCAACACAAATATATTCTATTTAGAACATTCTGTTTTACGTGATTCGCGTAAAACCCCATTAAAAACAAAATCTCTATGAGAAAAAATCTAAAGCGTGAGGATAAAAACATGAAGCAAGCGTGATTCCATTCAGCTATTGCTCTTTAACCGTCAAACCAAATAAAAATAGATCCGGCCAAATAAAAATAGATCCAGAAAGTATGTTAATCTTCCTACCTTAAGAGATAAGCTAAGAATATAGACAACATCTCTCCTAACATTCCCCTTTTTCTAGCATCGCGTAAGAATCAAAAGTTATACAGCTTATTTTGTCATATTATAAAGCACTGTTTTTTTTAAGGCGGTATTGAAGCAGTTAAAACAATTGAAGTGTTTAGCCAACGCCATTAGCAAAGCTAAAAAAAACAAACTGTTGAAAAGCCGTGCATATCTTGTGTAAACACAAAAAAAACAAGAAAAAGGCACAAAAATATCTTAATTTTTATAAAAATGCTCAGCGTCTTTTACGATTGTATTGACGAACAACCCTTATCACATAATCATCTTAAATATTGAGAATAAAGAATGAATAGCCCTCGCAAATACAGCAACCTATCAATAAAAATATAAAAACAAATCTTTTGGTTATCTCTGTTTCTTATGGAATATGCCTTTCCCTATGGATGCACTTTAGCCTCCAAAGAGTGCGTTCAATCCATGAGAGGATGCACTCTAGCCCTCAAAAAGAGTGCATCCTTCCCCTCAACGGAAACTGCC